>JBAZRU010000809.1:0-2806 GCA_041662805.1 Candidatus Hydrogenedentales bacterium
GGCCCCCGCCTCGAAACACAGCTTCACCAACGTCGCAATCACATCCGGGTTCGTGTTCGCCGCCAACTCCGGCGTACGGTCCCACGCCATGTTCGGCTTCATCCAAACGACGTCGCCGCTCTTCACGAAACGCTTCATTCCCCCAAGCGCTTCAATGGCCTGCGTCGTCAGCTTCACCGCCATCGCCTGGATCGCCTCCGCTTCCTGCGGCGACGACGTGCACCGCGCGATCGCCATCGCAGCTGGCGCGGCCGCTTGGGCCAGGGCGTGCGGGCCTACGGCCAGCGCACCTCCTGCGGCAGCGGTGAACTTCAAGAACCCTCGACGTGTCTGCATGGTCCAGGTCCTCCTCGTGTTGCATGCTCAGGGCGACGCCGGCCGCAGAACCAAGACCCCCGGCCGGCGTCCATAGCTATGGAAAGAAGCACATCCGGTAACGGGGTAAAGGTAGTGCAAACCTTGTGCCATTCGCCGATGATTTCAAGAAATTCCACAACTATTTATAAATAAATCACTTAGCACGACCAGGTCGCAAAGCGCGCCACCATCCCTCAAAGACATCAGGACACCATTGCGCAAGATCAACAACACATCTGTCCCGAGTAGGCAAAATTAAACCCGCTGGCCTTATAGGCCTTATAGGTCCTATAGGTCCAATAGGTCCTATAGGTCGTTTAGGTCCTTTAAGTCCTATAGGTCCTTTAGGTCCTTTCTCCCCCCCCAAACCACCCCTCTCGCGATCTTGACACGGCACCCGCCATGTGATAGCATGCGCACTTGTTAGCACTCGACACATTGGAGTGCTAACACAACTCGCCTCGATTACCCGGGTTTAAGGTTTTCTTAGAAGGAGATTCTCGCTATGGCCAAACAATTGGCGTTCGATCAGGAAGCCCGTGCGGCACTCATCCGCGGAGCCGACATGCTTTCCAATGCCGTCAAGGCGACCCTCGGCCCCAAGGGCCGCAACGTGCTGATCGAGAAATCGTTCGGCGCACCCAGCATCACCAAGGACGGCGTCACCGTCGCCAAGGAAGTCGAACTCAAGAACCCCTACGAAAATATGGGCGCGCGCATGGTCCGCGAAGCCGCCACGAAAACGCAGGACGTCGCCGGCGACGGCACGACGACCGCGACCGTTCTCGCCCAAGCGATGTTGCACGAAGGCCTTCGCCACGTGACCGCCGGCGCGAATCCGATGCACCTCAAGCGCGGCATGGACAAGGCGATGGAAGCGGTGATCGACGCCGTGAAGGCCGCCAGCAAGAAAGTCCGCAACAGTGAAGACATCACGCACGTCGCCACCATCTCCGCCAACGGCGATGTCGAAATCGGCGAGATGATCGCCGAAGCCATCGGCAAAGTCGGTCAAGACGGCGTCGTGACCATCGAAGAAGGCAAAGGCCTCCACAGCGAGCTCGAAATCGTCGACGGTATGCAGTTCGACCGCGGCTTCCTGTCGCCCTACTTCGTGACGAGCCCCGAGAACATGACGGCGACGCTCGAAGACTGTTACGTCTTCGCGTACGAGAAGAAGATCAGCTCGTTGAACGACATCGTGCCCCTGCTTCAGCAGATTGCCCAGAGCGGCAAGCCGATGCTGATCATCGCCGAAGACGTTGAAGGCGAAGCCCTCGCGACGCTGGTCGTGAACCGTCTTCGCGGCATCCTCAACGTGTGCGCCGTCAAGGCTCCCGCGTTCGGCGACCGCCGCAAAGAAATCCTTCGCGACATCGCCATCATCACGGGCGGCGCGTACATCTCCGAAGAACTCGGCACCAAGCTCGAGAACATCACGCTGAAAGATCTCGGCCGGGCTAAGCGCGTCGAAGTGAACAAGGACAACACGACGATCGTCCAAGGCGGCGGCAGTAAGAAAGACATCATGGCCCGTTGCGAGACGATTCGCAAAGCCATCGAAGCCACGACGTCCGACTACGACCGCGAGAAGTTGCAGGAACGCCTTGCGAAGCTCGCCGGAGGCGTTGCCGTCATCAAAGTCGGCGCGGCCACCGAAATCGAATTGAAAGAGAAGAAAGCCCGCACCGACGACGCCCTCAACGCGACGCGCGCGGCTATCGAAGAAGGCTTCGTTCCCGGCGGCGGCATCGCCCTGCTGGCAGCGCGTCAAGCCGCCAAGACCGTCAAGGTCAAGGCCGACTTCGCGACCGGCGCGAACATCGTATACAACGCGTGCGCCGCGCCCCTCTGGCAGATCGCCGCGAACGCGGGCCTCGAAGGCTCGGTCATCGTATCCGATGTCGAAGCCTCCAAAACCGGCATCGGCCTCAACGCCGCCACCGGTGAAATGGAAGACCTGGCGAAGGCTGGCATCATCGACCCGTCCAAGGTGCTCACCACCGCGCTGCGCAACGCCGTCAGCGTCGCCGGCATCTTCATCACGACCGAATGCGTCGTCGCCGACATCCCCAAGAAAGAATCCGCCGCGCCCGCAGGCCCGCCTCACGGTGGCATGGGCGGTATGGGTGGAATGGGCGGCATGGGCGGCATGATGTAGTCCTCCCCCGCGGCGCACCCCGCGCCGCAGGTTGCCATACACTCTAATCGAAGGGAGAACCCAACCGGGTTCTCCCTTCGGTGCTTCTTGCGCCTGCCGTTGAGTCGAACACTCGGCTCTCCTCGCACGACGGATGGCCGAACTCGTCCGACTGATCCGTCGGATCCGACTTATTCTTCGTCCTTTCCCCCTTCCCCCTTCAACGTTCAACCTTCAACCTTCCGCGTTGCGACCCATTCCCCCATGGGCTATAGTCACTCGCAAGAGATTGGCCGGCTCAAGGGTATC
>JBAZRU010000809.1:2816-3137 GCA_041662805.1 Candidatus Hydrogenedentales bacterium
AATTTGCGGTTAAGTCCACGAAGTGGACGCTCGATATCGCGACGCGGTTCATCAAGGCGAATATCCGGCTGCACAACCTCGAAGCGCTCGAGGACGACATGGCCGCGATATTCGTCGTCAACCATTTCACGCGGGTCGAAACCGTCCTTCTCCCCTACGCGATCCACAAGCACACCGGCAAGGAAGTGTGGTCGCTGGCGGCGGCGGAGCTGTTCAAAGGGCGCATCGGCCAGTACTTGCTGGCGATGGGCAACGTCTCCACGAAAGACCCCGACCGCGATGCGATCATCGTGCGGTCGCTGTTGAAAGGCGAGCATCCCT
>JBAZRU010000810.1:0-3119 GCA_041662805.1 Candidatus Hydrogenedentales bacterium
ATCTAGCCCGAGCCCCGTCCCGCGCTCGCCTTTGGTGGTGAAGAACGTGTCGAAAATCTTGTGCCGGTTCTCTTCTGGAATACCCGGTCCGGTGTCGCTCACGGCGATACAGACATAGCCTTCGTCACGCCACGTGCGCACATGGACTTCACGCCGCCCTTCTTTGCTATCCATAGCCTGGCACGAGTTGGTGACCAGGTTGAGCACGGCTTGACGCATCAACACGAAGTCGCCTTCGCAGATGGGCAAGTCGGGCGCGTAGTCGCGGAAAGGTTGTATAGACAGGCGCTGCATCAGCGGAGAGCTCACGGATAGGCAGCTTTCCGCCAAGTCGTTGACGTTCAAGATACTGAAGCGCTGGGTCTCGTGCCGCAGGAAATTCATGGCCGTTCGCACGATGTCCGTACACAGATGGACCTGATCCTGGACCACCCGCAACCGTTCAGGGGACTTCGGCGTTTCGGGGTTTCCTTGCAGAATCTCGAGTTGTCCCGTGATTACGGAAAGGGGAGTGCCCAGGTCGTGCAACATTCCCGAGACAAAACGTCCGAGGGTCTCGAAGCGGTTTGCCTCAAGCGCCAGCTCTTCCATCCGCCGGCGCTCGAGCTCCCGAAGCCGCTTCGATAGCCCCTCGTCAACATGCCGCAGCATGGCCTTGGTATCAAACGGTTTGACGACGTAGGCCAAGGCGCCGAATTCGACAGCCTTCATGGCCGTGTCCAAGTCGCCGTAGCCGGTCAAGATAATGACTTCCGTGTCGGGTTGTTCAGACTTCGCCCACCGGAGGAGTTCGACCCCGGACTGCTTGGGCATGCGCAAATCCGTGATAACCAGATCGAACTCCTGGCTACGCATCATCTCCTGCGCGGAGGCCACATCGCACGCCATATGGACGTCGTGCTCTTCCTTGAGCAGCATCCGGAGCGCTTGGCGCGGTCCATTTTCGTCGTCGACAACCAACACTCGACCCCGTACCCGCTGGTCTGGCGCACGCTCCATGTACGTTTCCACCCTTACGTCTCGGGGGTCCGTCGTTACTTGAATGGTCATGGGGACTACCCCTCCCTTTGCAGATCGTATTGCAACATCCGTGCCCGAAGCCGCGAAGTCCAATCTGGGTATATATTCCAGGCACTTACAACGAAAATCGGCAATGGCAGCCCTGTACATTTCCGAACACGCCCCCGCAAATTCTTGTCATTTCGTTCGCTTTTGCACACATTGACCTTTTGTCGAAAAAGTGCGCATACTCGTGTGAATGGATATGAGGGGCGTGTTGTTTCAAGTGAGCCACTTGAAATTCGCACGCATTTGTGGTTTACTCTCGCATCGGTCGCGGCAAAGCCCGGTTTGGCTTTTCCGCGGATAACTGAGAAGGATTCAAACTGTGAACGGGACGTCGAACGTGATAGCGCTCCACACCGCCATGAAGCGAATGGCGGGGTGGCATGTGGCCCCCACGTTCGTGCGCGTGGCGGTCCGAATCGCCCCGCACCGGTCCCGCCTCGAGGCGCCTCCTATCGGATAGGCCCAAGAGACATAAGGCAGCTAAACAAAGCGCCGCAGGCGGAACCAAACAGCCTGCGGCGCTTTTCATTTTTCGCCGCCAGCGACACGGCGGCAACAGGTTTCTGGAGAACGGGTGTTCCGAAAGGAACGGGCAAAACAAGGGAGAACGACCATGAAAGCTTACCATCGAATGAACCTCAACTCGCGTCCTGTGGCCCGCGTGGCCAAGCGAACGTCCATTACGACACAGACAACGACGACGGCACAGAGAACGTCCGAGGGACGAAGTAGAAGAGGAGAATCCGGTCATGGCACGGTTTAACGTTGAATTCTGGGAGATTCCCACAAGCGCGGCCTATCTTGATGGCATCCCCGCCGAGAGGGCCCTATGGTTTGAGACCGCGGAAGACCGCGAGCGGCGCTACGCCCTCCAGGATTTCTTCCAGAGTGTTCTGCCGGTAGTTCAGGAGCTGATCGACGCTCAACTGACGGAACGGCAGAAAGAAGTCCTCAAGCTCTATTACTTCTGCAACAAGACGCAGGAGGACATCGCCGAGATGCTGGGACTCACGCAGTCCACCGTCAGCCGGCACTTGTTCGGCACGGCGCGAAACGGCAAAAAAGTCGGCGGAGCCGTCGCTAAGCTTCAGAAGGCCGTCGAGAAATGCGCCGGCTCGGAAGTCGACCAGGCGTTGGCAGCCCTCAAGATACGCTTCGACACATCAAGCGCCGCGGCCTAATCGGTCAGCGCGTCTCGCATTCAAGAGCACCCTCGCGGTGCGCGCCCCTCCCTCCGCTCCCCCCGGAGGGAGGGGCTGCCTTTTTGCCTGAACCGGGAAACCTCGGCGTCCAATTCCGCAGGGGGTGCGCCCATGGATCTTTTGACGATTCAAGGGGTCAGAGAATCCTGGGCTATGGATTGGGGGCAAGATGTAGTGTCCAGGGGACCGCGCCCCATTCTCTGTGGGGGGTGTACCTCTGCAAACTTTTGACGATTCAAGGGGGAGTCCCGCACGGGGCCGAGGTCTGGAGTCTCGGGTTTGGAGACCAGGGAGACACGGGAACGTGAATGGGATTGGATACGCATGGTTAGGCCCTCGATAGTTACACCCTATAAATATAGCTTGGTTCGTTGCACTCCGGACGGTCACTGCTCTGCCAGCCGGCGGACCAATCGCAGGCCGATTCCTCGCTGCCACATCGGCAAGACCCGTAGACTCTCCCTCACCGAACCCCCTTGCGCACATCCCCATTGCCATGAACGATCTAATCGGATACACTGTATTGGTGTTGTGAGGCGCATGGGCAGATCGGGGGGCGCCGGTCATCGCGCCACGCGGTGCTGACCTTCGCGCGGGAGGGGCCCGGGCTAGCCAACTCGCCCTGATGACCATCGTGCCGCTGGCATTCGTAGGAGGCCTGCTGCACCAAAAGGCAATAGACAAACGCGAACAGTAGACCAATCCCGGCTGGCCTCTAAAGCAACCGCGTCGAGAACGCAACGGACTGCGCGAAGCACGCAAACCTCCGCCCCGCGCGTCGTAGGTATGGGGTGGCAGCAACGTTGCGTTTCGGGCATGGGGACTCGTGAGACGATACGCGCTAAGGTT
>JBAZRU010000811.1:0-3108 GCA_041662805.1 Candidatus Hydrogenedentales bacterium
CCCACGGGGCCGATCTGCAATCTCGATTGCACGTATTGTTTCTACTTGGAAAAGGAGAAACTCTACCCCGGCGGCAGCGGTTGGGCGATGTCCGGTGAAACGCTGGAATCGTACATACGGCAATACATCGAGTCGCAAGACGTACCCGAGATCCAGTTTGCTTGGCAGGGAGGCGAGCCCACCATCCTCGGAGTCGAATTCTTCGAGCGCGTGGTGGACCTGGAAAAGCGGTACGCCAACGGGAAGCGCATCAACAACGCGTTTCAGACCAATGGCATCTTGCTCGATGATCGCTGGGGCGAATTCCTTGCACAGAACGGTTTCCTGGTCGGCATCTCCATAGACGGGCCGCGCGAATTGCATGACACGTATCGGCGCGACAAAGGCGGGCGCGGGACTTTCGACAAAGTGGTGCGAGGGATCGATTTCCTGAAGAAGCACTGCGTCGAGTTTAATACACTTACCTGCGTGAATCGCAAGAATTCGCAGCACCCGCTCGACGTCTATCGGTTTCTCAAGAGTGTGGGCAGCGGGTTCATGCAGTTCATCCCCATCGTCGAGCGCACCGCCGAAACGACGGACGAAGAGCAGCTCGTGTTAGTGTCACCGGACTACCCCGACAAGGCAACCGTTTCGCGCTGGTCGGTGGAGCCGCTGCAATACGGGAAGTTTCTGTCGGCAGTATTCGACGAGTGGGTGCGCAACGACGTCGGTGTGTATTTCGTCCAGATCTTCGACGTGGCACTGGAGGCGTGGGCAGGGTATGACCCGAGTCTTTGCGTGTTTGCCGAGCGTTGCGGCAAGGCGATGGCCCTCGAACATAACGGCGACCTCTACTCCTGCGACCACTTCGTGTACCCGGAGAATCGCCTAGGAAATATCATGGAAGAGGGTATTCGCGCGCTGGTCGATTCCGAACAACAGACACACTTCGGAAATCACAAAGCCGATTCGCTGCCGAAATACTGCCGCGAGTGCGACGTTCGATTCGCCTGCAACGGCGAGTGTCCCAAGCACCGTTTCATCAAGACCCCGGACGGGGAGTCCGGACTCAACTACCTGTGCGCGGGATACAAGCATTTCTTCACGCACATCGCGCCCTACATGCAATTCATGGCGAACGAGCTTCGCGCGCAACGTCCGCCCGCCAATGTTCGCGCGTTCGCCGCGCAACGCGATCTCCAGACCGCAGGCAAGCGTACGGCCGGACCGAACGACCCCTGCCCATGCGGAAGCGGACGCAAGTTCAAGAAGTGTTGCGGAGTGGCGGCGCGCTGACACCTATTCCAGTGGAGGACGCAGCGCCACACGCTTGACCATGAACCGTGTGAACCTCGGGAAAAGCGCTCGCGCAATGTAGCCCGCCGAGATGGAGCGAGGTACCGTAATCTCGCGTTTACCCTTCTCGAGCGCCTTCATGATTCCCGTGACGAGCTTCTCGGCTTCGATCATGTTCCGCTTGGCCACCGGTGGCATGCGGCGCAGCATGGCTTCTGTAAAGAACTCCGTGTCGATAGCACCGGGGCACACGGTCAAGACATGAACGCCTGCGTCTTCGACCTCCATCGAGATCGCCTCCGCCATTCCTATCATGGCGAACTTCGTCGCCGAGTACACACTTTCGTCGGGAACGCCAAGCTTACCCGCAACCGACGCCATGAACACTATCCAACCTGACTGCCGCTCGATCATGTGCGGGAGGATGGCCTTGGTCCAGTAGATGCTCCCAAGCAGGTTCACGTGAATCATCCTCTCCATGTCGTCGAGGTCCCATTCGACGAAACGCAGGTGGCGTCCGTATCCGGCGTTATTCACCATGATATCGATGTGGCCATGCTGATCGAGCACCGTTTGGGCCGCGCGAAAGACCGCGTCGCGGTCGGCGACATCGCACGGAAGGACGTCGGCGTTTCCTCCGGCGCTACGGATTTCTCGTGCCACTTCGGCCAGTCGCTCTTCGTTGCGCGCTACGAGAACTACGCGGGCCCCGGCCCTTGCAGCATGAATCACAAGCAGTCTACCAATGCCACTCGACGCGCCGGTGACAACCGCCACTTTGTCGTTCCACGATCCGAGACGCCGCATGCCAATGGATCCTTTCGTTTCTCCTGCAGTCCGCGAGGAGAAGGTATTATGCGCAATCGCCGCCGCGTGCTCCATCGCGCAGGTCCGACGGGCGAGGCGCTTGCAGCAAGACGCCCTGGACCACGCGTGCAAGAATCCGCGCGCAATCGTCCGAGCGTCGTCGCAATTCCATAAGTCTGGGGATGGCGCTGGGCTGGCGCGCTACTGACCACAGGATACGGCCTATCGCGATGTTCCCGTCCCGGTCGCGGCACGCATTCAGGTCGAGTGGAAGGTCCTCATCGAATGTGTCGGAGATGCAGCGGATTCCCAGGTAGGGGACGCCGTGTTGCGCACACACGGTCGCGACGATAACCGACTCCATGTCCGCGCACCCAAGTGTGCCTTCGGATAACGCGATGGATACGGCGCGCTTCTCTTCTTTCGTCGCAAGGATTCTGTCGTGCGTCAGGATGACGCCCGAGTAAATGCCTACGCCATCAAGGTTGAGTCCGACGGCGATGCGCACCAGCCGCGCATCGACAGGGGCATCGGAATCACCACCAATCGCGTCGGCAATGAGCACATTTCCGAGGGCGAGCGTGGGGGAGAGCACCCCTCCGAAGCCTACGTGAATGACGCCGCCCGGGCGCGCCTTCTCCATTTCACGCAGCATCGCGCGCTGGGCATTTCGTATGCCTACGCCGGTTGTAAGGAAGGTGACGTTGGCAAGGCCCAACGTCTTCAGCGGTGCGATCTCGCCCGGCAACGCCGCGACGATACACCATGTGTCCGCGTCTGTTGCCTTGTTACTGCTCAAAGGGTGCTTTGTCCGATGCCGGATTAACCGAGGAGATTCCACGCCGCCATTCGAAGCATATCCTTAGGGCTGTTCTTGAGTTCGAAGACGGCGGAAGCCTCGAAGCCGCTGTGCATCATGCAATTCTGGCAGGCGCGGTCTTCACGGGATTCCCAATACGCCCAGTCCATGGTGTTCCAGAATTCTTGCCACGTCTCGAAGTAATTCTTGCCCAGGAGGTAGCA
>JBAZRU010000812.1:0-3101 GCA_041662805.1 Candidatus Hydrogenedentales bacterium
GCAGTGGCAAATCGTCGCCGTCGCGAAGGAGTCGCCGGAGCGTTCCGTGGATCCCATGGACCCGGCCTCAGGACAGAAAGTCATCGAACGCTTCTTTCAGCCCTTCGCCGACCATTGTCCGGGCGACACCGGCAGAGCACTCAATTACTTCTTTCACGACGAGCTAACTTTCGGCGTGAGCGGCTGGCTCTGGACGGAACGCTTCGCGGCGGAGTTCGAGAAACGTAAGGGGTACGACATCGTCCCCATGCTGCCGGCGCTGTTCATCGACATCGGGCCGAAGACGCCGAAGATTCGCCTCGATTTTTCGGACGTAATGGTCTCGCTCACGGAAGAGAGCTTCTTCCGCCCTGTGTTCGAATGGCACTGGAAGAGGGGCATCACGTTTGCCTGCGACCCGGGGAGCCGGGGCGGTAACCCGCTCGAGTTCGGCGACTACTTCCGTGCCATCCGCTGGTATGTCGCGCCGGGCCACGACACTCCAGGCGGCAAAGCCGACCTCCACAAGGACAAGGTGTCGAGTTCCATTGCCCACCTGTATCAGCGGCCGCGCGTGTGGCTTGAGGGGTACCATAGCCTTGGTTGGGGCGCGACGCCCGCTACCATCTTCGACTCGACGAACAAGAACTTCCTGTACGGCGCAAACCTGCTGAACCTGCACGGCCTCTACTATTCGACGCATGGCAGCTATTGGGAGTGGGCGCCGCCCTGCTACCACTTCCGCATGCCCTACTGGGACCACATGGGCTCCTTCTTCAAGTACTTCGAGCGGCTCAGCTATCTCCTCAGCCAGGGCGCGCACCAATGCGACGTAGCGATGCTCTATCCGACTGCGCCCCTCGAAGCCGGCATGGGTGACGGCGCGGTCCAGAATGCCTTCAAAACGGGCGACGACTTGTACTTGGGACACGGCATCGATTTCGATTTCATCGACTTTGAGTCGCTCGAACGCGCGAAGATTCAAGACAAGCAATTGCGCGTGGCCGGCGAGGCGTATCGCGTGCTGCTCCTGCCGTCGATGCGTGCCGTGCGCCAGTCGACGCTCGATAAGGCGCTCGAATTCTATCGCGCGGGCGGCATGGTCGCGGCCACGGGGCCGTTACCGGAAGCCAGCGACCGCGCGGGACGGGACGACGCCGACCTCGACGCGGCAGTCCGCGAGCTGTTCGGCGTGACTGCAGGCGAGGCCCGCGATGGAAAGACCGCCCCGCCTCAGACCAACGCTGCCGGAGGTCTGGGCGCGGCGTTTGCCGAAAACACCGCCCTGGCGGAAACAATCACCCGATCAATCCCCCGCGATTTCGTGCCCGAGGGCAACGCGCAAGTACTTCACCGGAAGATCGGCACACGCGATATCTACATGGTCATGGGCGCCGAAAAGAACTCGGAGTGCTTCTTCCGCGCCAAGGGCGCGGTCGAGTTGTGGGATCCGTGGACCGGGACGTCCCGGCGAGTCTACACCTATTCCCCATCGGACGGTGGCACGCGCGTGCGCATGCCCCTTGACCGGGACGACGCGCAACTCATCGTGTTCAATCCCGGTTCGCGCAATGAGATCATCGAGAAGACTGACCTTGACGACGTGACCGGCGTCTCGAGCGCGAACGGAAAGCTGGTGGTCACCGGTTATGCCCGGACTGCGGGCGAAAAGACCGCCGTTGTTCGCCAGGGCTCCCAAACCCTGACGCTGCGCGGCGAAGCGTCCGCACCGCCGGATCCCATCCCCGTCGAAGGGCTGTGGGAAGTTGAACTGAAACCAACCATGGACAACCGCTGGGGCGATTTCCGGCTACCCGCAAGCAATGCGCTGATTGGCGCGGAAGCACGGCAGTTCATGTATTCCGCAGAGACTTCTCCAAATCCCGGCTGGGAAGCGCCCAACGTGGATGACTCCGCGTGGAAGAAGGTTGTCTGTTCCTTTGGGACCCGGTTCTGGAAGCTTGGGCCACTTCCAGATAGCGCATCTGCATTGGATGAACAGATTCCCCATCTGGCGGCGGTTGACCCGTCGCTTCCCGTCACACTGGACGGCAAGGAATATCCGTGGCACCCCTACAACTTTTCGATGCGATGGGGAGTAGAAGGCGATCCGGGGCCGCAGGGATACCATGGGCTGAAGGAAATGATCTCCGACGACTTCCTTGTGCTCGGAACGCCCAAACGCATGGATACCGCGATTACCTACGAGAAGGAGCCGCAAGGCACGCGCTACTACCTCTGGACCTCGGCCAACGCGCCGCGCGACGCGGATGCACTGATGCGCACCGGCGACCTGAAACCAACGGCAGTCTGGATTAATGGCATCAGGGTCGAGGATCTCTCGGCGAAGGTCTCGTTGAAAGCCGGCTCGAATCCGGTGGTGCTTCGCTACGACGCCGTCGGCCGTGCACATTTTGTGTTGGAACTCACCGATGCACCGGCAGGGGCCACGGCTCTTCCACTGGCAATGCGGTGGTACACCGCCCCCGGAGTAGTCCCTTTCGACGCAAAGCCGCAAGAGCAACAGCCCGCGGGTTGGTATCGATTTGTGTCCCCGCCCGGACTGCGCGCCATGACGATTGTCGCCCGGGGCGAGGTACAGGCGTGGGCAGACGGCGTGCCTATGGCGGTCACGCCCGGTGAGGTTCGTCTCGACGGAGCGGTGGAATATGCGGCTGCAGTGGCGCAGGTTAGCCCGCTCGCGGCGAAAGTGGCAATACGTGTCGCGCAGGAGCGCGGCTGCTATGGCGGCGCGGCCTTGCCCGACCCCGTCGCGCTTGCCTGCGATTTGGGCCAGATGCCCGCAGGTGATTGGTCGCAACTGGGGGTCTTGGCGGACTACTCCGGCGGCATGTGGTATCGCAAGGCGGTTGCGCTCACGCAGGAACAAACGCGTGGCAGGGTCACGCTCGACCTGGGACGCGTGTCCGCAACTGCGGAGGTCCTCATCAACGGCCAGTCCGCGGGCGTCAAGCTTACGCCTCCGTGGACAGTCGACATTTCCGCGCTCGTCAAGCCCGGGGACAACCGGATCGAAATCCTCGTTTACAACACTCTGGCAAACCACTACGCAACGATTCCGACGCGCTACAAGGGCTCGCTTGAGTCGGGTCTGCTAGGAC
>JBAZRU010000813.1:0-3091 GCA_041662805.1 Candidatus Hydrogenedentales bacterium
GCGGCGAACTCGGGCTCTACTCGGACTTGGCCGGGCGCTTGTCCCAACACTACCGCGTATTAGGCATACGGTCTCGTCAGGTTGTCGGCGCTCCGGACGAGTACGCTTCGTTTGGCGAGATGTCTGCCGCATACGCTGGGTTGATTGATCGCCGTTGTCCATCCGGTTCGCTGCGGCTACTTGGTTTTTCGTTCGGTGGAGTGCTTGCTATGGAAGTGGCCCGGTTGCTAGAGGAGAAAGGAAGGCGCGTCGCTTTTGTCGCCCTGATTGAATTCGAGCCACAATGGTGTTCGCAGACAGCGGACCGATTGCCCATGCTTTCGGCCATCGCCGTTGAACTCTCGCAGCGCTTGCGCACGGAGTCCCCTGCCCTTCTAAGCGCGCCAAGAGAAGCGATTGAACATGGGCTGGTTAAAGCCATGGACGCCGTCATCGCGAAGGGACCGGCGGCAACCGCTTCCGCTTTGACGGATTGGCTGGTAAAAAGCGGCTTCGTGTCTCAGGGAAGCCGGGGCAAAGCTCTGACCGAATACCTCATGCGCATCGCGACGCATGCGGGGCTGGGGCACAGTATCGATCGAATCGACCCCGTCAACGCACCGCTGTACGTTTGGAAAGCCACGCAAGGTCTGCTGTCAGATGATACGCAGTGGGAGACGCTCAGTCGGGCTGGTGTAGAGCTTCGCAGTCTTGAAGGAAACCACTTCGACGCAATTGCCACGCCAAATTGCGTCGTGATTGCGAATGTACTCAGAGAGTTGCATGGATCTGAAGGTGAGCTACTGGCGCACGGATGACGCATGCTGCGCGTTGAGACGCGGCTGGTCCCGCAGGCCATGGATTCTAAGTGGCGTCGCGCGGATGGAAGTATGTATAATCCCGGCCACTATGAACAACACACATGCTATTGCCGTTGATCGTCCGCAGCTTCGTGACCGCTGGTGGGTAGCGTTGGGTGAGATTGTGGCCGTCGCGGGGGTCATTATGATCGCGGCGCACATTCGCATCCCGCTTCCATGGACGCCCATTCCCGTTACGCTCCAGACACTACCAGTACTGGCGGCGGCGTTTGTCGTAGGGCGGAGCCGTGCGACATGGGGCATCCTGTTCTACTTGGCGCTTGGGCTTGCGGGCGCGCCGATGTTTACCATGGTCTTGGGGCCGACCGTCGGGTACTTGCTTGCATTTATGGCTGTACCGTGGATTGTGACTTTCGTGAAGTCTCCGGCGTGGGGCCTCGTCGCGGCAACGCTTGCTGTCTACGTTCTCGGAACGGTTTGGTTGTGCTTGTGGTTGCACACCGGTCCGTGGGCAGGACTTGCCATGGCCGTGTTGCCTTTCATTCCCGCGGACGCGGTAAAGGCGGCTGCGGCGTATGGCATCGCGAAGCGGACGGCGCGAGAAGCCTAAGCGAGCGTGATCGCCCGTCCTTCGGCAGCGGAATCGTAGACCGCCTGGACCACCTGCATATACTTGAGTCCATCTGAAAAATCCGGATGGTACTCTGTGCCTTCGCGAATCGCGTTGATGAAGTCCCGTTCGACCGCCCAGTTTGCCACGTCGTATCGGTCGCTGTCATCGATGGCGATTTCGGAGAGCGGTTGACCCGCAATCCCGCCCAATAGCCGGTCTGCTCCGACTTCGTATTTCAGCGTTCCATTTGCCCCGTGTATCCATACGACGTCACTTTCAAAGAGCGACACGGTGCTGAACGCATATTGCACAGGGAAGCCTGCGTTCATGCGCGCGTTGCAGAGTATCTGGTCCGGTATCTGGACCTTAGTCTCCACGCCTGTCGCGTCATTACGAGCCTCGACATAGATGTCCGTCGTCGCGCTCACGGAATGAGTCCAACCGAACCAACGGTGCATGACTTCTATGTACATTCCAAGGGTGTGCATGTTCAGTCCGGAGAAGCGATGATCCTTGCGCCAGTTCATCGGGGTATTGGGATCCGCAAAGGCGCTCGAATGACTCTGAACCTGTACCAAGCGCACGCCGCCCAGCCAATCGGTTTGTAGCAATCGGCGAATCGTCGCGTCTATCGATAGGCCAATCGGCACGGGGCACAAGCCGGCCACACGGTTGGATTCCGACGCGGCCCGGAACATCTCCTCCGCCTCTGATTGGTCCATGGCCATTCGGGCTTGGCAGAACACGTGTTTGCCCGCCTTCAACGCCGCGATGGAGATGTCCTTGTGAAGATAGGGCCATGTGCCGATGAAGACGACATCAACCTCCGTACTCGACACAAGTTCCTTCCATGAGTCGAATACGATGGGGATTCCGAATTCACTCGCGGCGCGTTCGCCGGATTCTCGCGTGCGATTGGCCACGGCTCGGATCTCGATGCCGGGCAGCCGCTGTAAACCAGGCAGGTGCCGTTGGCGGCAAATGCCGCCCAATCCTACGAAGCCGATTCGAAGTGGTTGCATGGTGTGAGAGTCGTCCATGTTCGCTTTGGGCGAAGTGCTGCTACTGTTTTCTGTCTTGCAGGAAGAATTTCTGCAAGCGGGGCAACTGGTCCGTGTTGAGTAAGTCCACGCCCGTTTCGCGAAGGAGGCTCCACAGGTCCTCGCGTTCGGGCGTGCCCCAGAAGCGTACACGGCATCCTCTCTCGTGGGCCTTGGTCACCAAGGAGACGAGGCGGGCATGCTGCTCCTCAGGCATCTTCCCGTCGCCCCACCATTTGAACAGGCTTCGCCAGTTTTCGCTAATCAACGGGACAAGGTTCGGATTCAACTCGCCGTCCAGATCGCCGGGGCGTCCATCGATGGCGGCGTAGCGCACGGCCTCGTTCTTCGCTTGCTCCAGTGGACTGTTGCCCGACAGGATAACCGTGACCGAGCCTTCGACGGTGGAGTCCGGGGTGAACTTCGTGAGCATGTCCGCATATTGAACCAGAATATCTCGGAGTGCTGCGTAGGTTGGTCCGGCCTCCGTTTTGAAATCGATTAGCAGCGTCACGGAGGGTCCATTGGGATAGACCCTTCCCCCACTCTGCTTCACGCGCTCCTTGAGCGGGTCCAGATACAACGCCTGCAAGGTACGCTCGGGCTTCACGTTTTTCAGATTGTGCGTGACAAGGAGC
>JBAZRU010000814.1:0-3070 GCA_041662805.1 Candidatus Hydrogenedentales bacterium
GGGCATCTCACTTGATGGCACGCGCGACATTCATGACGCCATCCGCGCGCAGAAAGGGGCATTCGACCGCAGCACGACGGGCGTCCGCGCCCTGTCTCGCTACCGGGACGAAGCAGGGAAGACGTGTCCAAAGATTCACATCAATACGGTCATTCAGGATGCCAATCTCTATTGCCTTCCCGAGACGCCGCGTGTGGTGAAGGACATTGGAGCGGGCATTCTCAATCTTCTTACGGAGACCCGCATCCATGACATCCCAAACCTCGGTTTTGTGGATCCCGCGACATTCGGGCGCGGCGATTTCAAGCAGCCGGTGATCGAACGCAAGCGGCTGGACGAAACCCTCCGCGCGACATTGCGGGAAGCGGAGAAGCTGGGCATCGAAGTTCGTATGCCGCGCATGCCATACGGCGAAGTGCTGAACCACTACGATCAAGGGTATGACTTGAAAGAGTTCGGATGCCGCGCCATCTGGTCCACGCTCACGATCGGGGCGAAAGGGGGCGTCTATCCCTGCTGGATCCTGAATGTCGGAAACGTGCGCGAACACTCGTTGAAAGAAATCAACAACAACCCGGTGATTCGCGATTTCCGGGTTCGTCGCAAAGACGGCGGTTTTGCAGTGTGTCGCGGCTGCTGCGAAATCGAATACCGCGGCAAAGTGGCGGGCGGACACGAGACGGCTTTGCCGGTTCCACCGTCGCCCGAACCCGATCGAGAAGCCAAGGAGCACCAAGCCGGGGCCGCTCGTGAAGCCGAAACGTTGGTGACCAAGTAGGCGTGTGTCGACACCCGCGCAATTGACTGCGGTCCCTCCAACGTGGTATCCCCTGTACAAAAGCCGCCACGCGTGGCGTGCGATATAAGAGAGTCTCATGCTGGATACAACACATATTCCGCGCCAAATCAGAACTGAAACGGCGAGCTTCGAGCATGAAGCCCTTCCGGCCTATCAGGCTGCGTTGGGATTTGTGCAATGGGTGTCGGTGCTTGGAAATACCCTCGGCGCCGGATTCCCCGACGCTTGGTATCGCATCTTGCGTTCGTGCCAGGCGATCCCTCCCACGATTGCCGAAGGCCACGGCAGACGCAGCGTGGCGGAAAGCGTCAAGAGCATGGAGACCGCGCGCGGGTATGCGCTTGAATGCGCGGCATCGTTGGATGTCCTCGTTGCGGCTGGCGGCTGCGCTCCCGATACCATTGTTGGCGGTAAGCAACTCCTCACACGGGTCTTGGCGCATCTCAGCGATATGATCGACGACGCCGGGGCTGCCGAGTTGGCTGCCGAGCAAGAAGTCGAAGAGGAAGTGGTCTATCACGGCATGCTTCCGGAAGATAGCGAACACGCCATCTGAGTACATGGGGGAACGGCGCGTCATGGATAGTCTTCAGTCTCCTTCCCTGCTAGTCGTGGGAGGGGTCAACATCGATTTGGTAACGCGGGTTGCGCGCTGCCCAAAACCCGGCGAGACGGTTTTCGGCACGTCATTTCAGACCATCCCCGGCGGCAAGGCGGCGAACCAAGCAGTGACCGCTGCGCGACTCGGAGCCCGCACGTGGCTTGCGGGATGCGTGGGTGCAGACGCATTCGGCGAGTTGCAGCGAAAGGCCTTGTCCGCGGAGGGGATTGACCTCACCTTCCTAAAGACCAACAAGCATGAGCCTACCGGGACTGCGGTCATTTTTGTGGCGGATGAAGGCGAAAATGTAATCGTGGTAGTCCCCGCCGCGAATCTGGGTCTCAAGACCGAAGATATTGCCGCAATGTCCGGTCTGTTTCCCCGGCTCGACGCCGTGTTGCTCCAGTTGGAAGTCCCCATGGAGACGGTCGAGGCCACGTTGACGGCGGCTCGAAGCGCCGGCGTGCTGTCGGTGCTCGACGCGGGCCCCGCGCAAAAAGTCCCGCAGCGAATCCTTGAACTGGCTGACATTGTGTCGCCAAATGAGACCGAAGCAGAGGCCATCACCGGGATGAGGGCGGCCACCCTCGAAGAGGCGCGCGCCAGCGCCGGGCGTCTCATCGAAAGCGGCGCCAAAGAAGTTGTGCTCAAGCTCGGCGCAAAAGGCGCTCTGTATATGTCACGCGACGAATGGTTTCACGTGCCTGCGTTCGAGGTCGATGCCGTCGATACGGTGGCCGCGGGCGACGCCTTCACGGCCGCGCTCGCCGTGGCGTGGAAACAGATGCACCGAAGAGACGCTATTCGCTTCGCAAATGCCGCGGGCGCACTCGCGACACTGACGCACGGCGCGCAACCTTCAATGCCCACGCGCGCCGCCGTCGAAGCATTTCTTCGCGAAAGGACGGCCTAGCCCCATGACGAAAGCCCTGAAGTATGCTCCCTCGCTGATGTGCGCAAACTTTCTGCGGCTCGAAGACGACATCAAGGCGTTGGAAGCCGGCGGTTGCGATGAACTGCATTTCGATATCATGGATGGCGAATTCGTTCCCAACATAACAATGGGTCCCGATTTCGTGCGCGCTGTCCGGCGCGTGAGCGCGCTGCCCCTTCATGGTCACCTCATGATCAACCACGCCGAGCGCTACATCACTCGCTTCGTGGACGCAGGCTGCACGATCATTTCGGTCCACGTCGAGGCCTGTACCCACGCGCATCGCGTGCTCGATCAGATTCGAGCCGCGGGAGCCTCGCCCGGAATTGCCATCAATCCCGCGACGCCCCTGACAAAGCTGGAGTTCCTTCTAGACAAAGTGGACCGCGTCCTCGTCATGACGGTTGATCCGGGATACTCCGGACAGAAGATTATTGCCGGGGCCTTCGAACGCGTGAAGATCCTTCAAGAAAACCTCGCGTACCGAAAACTGAAGGCGGATATTGAAGTCGACGGAAACATCGACGTAAAGAACGCTGCGGTCTTGGCAAACCTGGGTGCGCGCGTGTTTGTTCTCGGCACCTCAAGCATCTTCACCGGGAACGGCAATCTCGAGAATGCTCTCGCTGAATTCCGCTCGGCAGTGGACTTCGAGCGAAAGCAAGTCTGAGGGGCGCCCGCGTCATGCGTAACATCGAGCTGAAGGCCCGGCTTGCCGACCGTGCGCAAGCTTTGG
>JBAZRU010000815.1:0-3049 GCA_041662805.1 Candidatus Hydrogenedentales bacterium
GTCGACCAAGGGGTCATCAACCGGCTGGCCAAACAATACCCCAAGGCCAAGCACCACGTCGATTTCCGCAAGATGCTGGAAAGCCAGAAAGACATCGACGCGGTGATCGTGGCCACGCCCGACCACACGCATGCCATCATCTCGATGGCGGCCATCCAGTTGGGCAAACACGTGTTTTGCCAGAAGCCGCTGACGCACTCGGTCTACGAGGCGCGCGCCATCGCGAATGCCGCGCGTGAGGCGAAAGTCGCCACGCAGATGGGCAATCAGGGCCAAGCCTCCGAGGAGTCGCGCCTCGTGTGCGAGCTGATCTGGGCCGGGGCCATCGGCAACGTCCGCGAGGTGCATGGATGGTCGAACCGGGTTCCAGACATCTCGCCGCGCGGCATGGGGCGTCCCGCGGGGTCTTCACCGGTCACGGAAACACTGGATTGGGATCTGTGGCTTGGCCCGGCGCCGGTGCGGCCCTATGTGGCGAATGCGTACAATCCCTTCGTGTGGCGCGGTTGGTGGGATTTCGGTTCGGGTGTATTGGGCGACATCGGGTGCCACAATTTCGCCGCGATCTTCAAGGCGCTGAAACTGGGCGCGCCCACGAGCGTCGAGGCCGTCTCGACTGCCTCGCAGGCCCCACCGGAAATCAGCACCGAGAGCGCGCCCGCGACCTCGATCGTGTACTACGAATTCGCCGCCACCGACGAGCGGCCCGCAGTGACCATCACCTGGTACGACGGCGGTATGATGCCGCGCCGCCCGGACGAGCTCGAATCCGACCGCAAGCTGGGCGGCGGCGACGGCATGCTCTACATCGGCGACAAGGGCAAGATGCTCAACCACAGGATCATCCCCGAGGCCAAGATGAAAGACTTCGGCGCGCCGGCAAAGGTTCTGCCCCGCTCACCCGGCCACTACGAAGAGTGGATCAATGCCTGTAAGGGCGGCGAACCGGCGGGCTCCAATTTCGATGTGGCCGGACCCTTGACCGAAGCAGTCTTGTTGGGCAATATCGCCATCCGCACAGGCGAGAAGCTCCTCTGGGATTCGCCCAATCTGACAATCACCAACGTCCCCGCGGCCAACCAATACGTCAATCCCCCCTACCGCGAAGGATGGAGCCTCGGCGCATAACGGGCCGCTTCATAAAAAGTAACGATGAGAAAACCGAACCGGGAAACGGAGAGATTATAGCGTTCACCTGAGGATACTCAATTTACGGCAGGAACAGATAGCATGAAACCATTACGTGTATATCTGGATACTTCCGTGCTTGGCGGATGCTGCGACACGGAATTTTCTGAGGACTCTTTGCGTGTTATCAACGCCATACGAGTAGGCAGGTTGAAGGGAATCGTAAGTGCGGTCGTTCTTGCGGAGCTTGATGCGGCTCCGGAAAATGTGCGGCGGGTATTGTCGAGTCTGCCTGCAAATCATCTTGAAAGGGTGGAACTCACGAACGACGTATACGATCTTCGGGAAGCATACCTGCAAGCGGGAATTCTCAGTCCGAGCCGCGCCGACGACGCGCTGCACGTTGCGGCGGCGACCTCCGCTCGGGCAGACGCCATCGTATCCTGGAATTTCCGTCATATCGTCCGTTTGGATAAAATCAAGGGCTTCAACAAAGTCAATTTGGAATACGGTTACGGATATCTTACAATTGTTTCACCCAAAGAGGTGATTGTCGATGTCAACGAAGAATGATCGTTTCAGTTGCTTGGACTTCAAGGAAAAGGCACAGGCCGAGATTTATGAGCAGACAAAAGGCATGACACGAGCCCGCCTAGGCCGATATTTCGAGACGCGGGTCGAATCCGGTCCCTTTGCCGAACTGTGGAAACGGATCCCGACACGTTCGGCTCGATCGAAACCGTCTTCACCGCGACGGGTTTCGTAGACACAAACGGATAGCCTTCTAGAACCGGATCGCGGTGGATTGCGGAAAGCTAGAATTATGGCGTGAGGGGCAGTCATGTACGGTTTTAGCATGGAAACACGGTTGAAGTGGAAATGCGCCCTCATTTTGCTCCTTACCGTCACTGCTGCGTCAAGTGTTTCCGCTGCTTCCAGCGACACTGGAGTACATCAAGCCAAACAGAAACTTTGTGAGTACCTCGAGTTTCCCCGGCGTCCAATGAGGGAGCATGACTTCTCTGCGCTTGAAGGGCCGCACGCGTTTCTCAAGGGTACTCAACAACGCCCCACGTTGGTCTTCACACAGCGCCTCTATCAGGAACACATCGGTCCTGGAGGCTGCAATAGTAGTCCTGTCATATTGACGTGGTGCGGTGACGAGTGGTGGATTACCGAGACTGGACTTTACACGTACTACTGGGACGATGTGTGGACAACGGCCGACCGTTCAAGGCTCTGGACCGTGCTGGAAAGCAATTGCGGCGATCCAGGCGGCGAAGCACTGATTCTCTTTAGCTCCGACGCAGGATGGACTTGGAAGACGTTGTCTCAGGTGGAATTTGGCCACTATCAGGATCACTACGAGACTCTGCGCATGGCACCCGACGGACGGGGCGAGATGGTGGTGAGTTGGTACAAAGAATTGTCGGGGTCTTGCCGCCTGGAAAAGGATGCTCAATCGGAGGAGCCGCATCGCAACTGCTTCGGACTTGACCTCTTTCATACGAACGACTGGGGTTCGACGTGGGAAAAGCCTATCAGCGTGCATGGGATCGCTTGCCGTATCCAGGATCGTGACGATGCCCAGACCTTGCTTCTCACTCAGGCCATAAACGGGCTCCCAACTCGCAGCCTTGAGAATCTTCGGGTGCGCTTTTCGGCGATTCCGGTCGAGATCGACTCAGACCGACTACCCGGTGCGATCAGCTTGGCCTTTGATGAAGCGCTCTTGAGCCGGTCCAGGATTCCACACCGATGGAAATTAAACCTTCTGGAAGCTGCCGATAGCGAGCCGGACGGACTGCAATTTCCCTACATCCTGGATTGGGGAAGCGAGGATGGCTCACACCCGCCTCTGCTTATCAAGCTCCCCTACACCGGGTATCAATGGCGAGCTTTCGTACGAGGGGGCTTGGCA
>JBAZRU010000816.1:0-3048 GCA_041662805.1 Candidatus Hydrogenedentales bacterium
GCTCGTGTTGCGCAGTGGCCAGATATCGATGGGCGAGAGGCCCGAAATGCCTTCGATAAGGTAATTGACATCGGACAGCGGAAACTTCTTCTTCGCGATTACCCAACTACTGCCTGGGTCCGTTCGCTTCAGAATTGCGTCCTTGACGACCTTGGCGATGCGCGGGTCTTCTATGAGGACACCGGCCTCCGTATCCAAATGGTCGGACCGCGGATCGATGTTATACGACCCGACGAAAACGGTTCTGTCGTCGCACACGAAAGATTTCGCGTGGACACTGACGAATGGTTTTTCCTTGGTTCCTTCCTGTTGGGCGCGTTGCTCGAGATCGGCGTAGTTGGGGAGGAGCGCAGGCAGGTCGTCGGGAAACGGCTTAAGCTCGTAGATGTGGAAGCCGCAGTTCTGAATGTAACTGGGCCTCAGCCGGTAATTGGCGGAATACGCCACGGTATTGTCCGTCGCCCCGAAACTGTTGGTCGAAATGACAACGCGGACCGCCGGCCGCTTGCGGTGTAACTTGCGGAAGTTTCGACGCGCGCGATTATTGAGGATGAGATACGGGCTTTGAATGACCAGGTTGTTCTCGGTGTTGTTCATGATTCGGCGGATGCGCCACGTGAATTTGCCCCCGCTCCAAATCCAGAATCCCGACTCCTTCCCAGGGTCGTCGGACATAAACTCAAGTCGGTCTGCCTTCATGAATGTGGACACAAAGCGTTCCCGAATTAGGCGTGCGTCGTCGGCTTGCCGGTCGAGTTCCTCGAAGCACCCGTTGAAGTGGAAGTCTTCTTTGCTTTCGAGGCGGTCGAACGACTCTGCCTTGATAATGGCCGCCACATCGAGCAATTCGGCGCTCGGAACGCTGCGCCAATACTTCCAGTACTCCCTGAACGAATCCGTCATGGACGGCAACACCGGGCCAATGACCACTGCGTCACGATCCAGGAAGTTGTAACTTGTGGAATGGTTGTAATAGTGGTTGTCGATGTTGCGGCCGCCGGTGACCGCAATGCAGTCGTCAAAGACCATCAGCTTGTTGTGCATGCGTTGGTTGGTATTGCGAAAAGACAGGAGCGCCGTCGTCAGTTCCACGAGCTTCGGCGGATTGATGAGATTGGCGGGTGGCCGATAGTACTTGAGCTGGAAGTTGGGATGGGCCGTGGAAAGAAACGCGACCCAATTCACGTCGCGGTCCGACATAAAGTGGTCGACCAGAAGTCGAACCCGCACGCCACGTTTGGCCGCCTGAATCAGCTCGTACGTCAGTAAACGGCCGCACTCGTCGTTCTCGAGGATAAACGTTTGGATGTCGATCGAACGTTGCGCATTTCGGATTAGGTGAACGCGCAGCAGTAACGCGCGGTAACCGTCGTCGATGATGGCCACACGATTCTGTTGGGTTTCGTCTTTCTGGCCAAGGGATGCCTGCGCTATCTGCTGGGCGAACGAAAACAGCGGCGAATCATACGCAGGCGTTACGTCGAGTCCGCGGGCGGCGGCCGTCGACGCCACGAGACATACATAAATGACGGCGCTTAGCCTCATACCTTAACCTTCCACCAGAATTCGCTCCCCGCTCATACGGACGATGATAAACCACGACGATGCGACAGACAACGGGTCTGTCTGCTTCTCCAAGTCCTCTAGCCCTCTTTCGCGCGTGAGCTACCAGACCTTCAAGCTGAGTACCCCTTGACCGGGGTTTTCAAACGGCCCGGGACTGGGCGCGGACTTCTTGCGCTTCTTGCCGAAGTAATCGTGGTTGATCCGGATTGGTTTGCCATTCGGCAGCTCGTAGGGAGCCTTTGAGATGGCCGCTTTGCCGAGCAGTCTTGTGGTTACCAGATCGCGTGTCTTCTCTTCGCTCCACGCTTTGTCGAGCGTGAGTTCAAGATAGACGCCGTCGGCTTTTTCGACCAGCTTGAGCCCAGGATCGAATTCGGGTTTGATGAGCGGTTCGATTTCGTGTTTGGAAGGCTTCGCGCCTTTCAGAAACACATTGCCTGCCATCCGCACGGGCAACTTCGCCGCATCGTAGGACGTCAGATCTCCGCGTTCGATAAAAAGATTGTTGTAGTACCGGTCGTCGCCGCATGGATTGTCGTGCATGCCCGCGAGTTCCGTGGAATGCGGTTTGTGGAACGGGGTCAAGCGCGCATCGTAAGGGTTGATCTGGATTCCGCCCGCCATCAGGTTGTGAACGTAGGCTCCGCCCTGCGACAGCGAGAGCAGTGATGTCTGCGAAAGCATGAGATTGTTGTCCACCAAGAAAGGTCCGTGATCCACTTCCACGAACAAGTCCTGGTCGAGATTGTCGTGAAAGAGGTTCCCGGTCACGCGCGAACCTTGGTTCATCCAGTCCAGCCAAATGCCCCGGCATGTCCTGAAAATGTGGTTGCCGCGAATCTCGACGTCGATGGCAGCGTGGAGTTTGATTCCCGCCATCTCGGCGCCCGTGAACAGTTGCCGGACGTGGATGTCGTGGATGGTATTGCCCGTGACGCTGCTGAACACGGCCCCCAAACTGCCGACAACGCCCGTCTGTTCGCAGTGGGAGATGGTGTTGTTGCGGACAATGTGGTGGCCGATGTTCTTCTTGCTCCACCCGTTTTGGATGGCGCGCTCAATGGTCTTGACGTACCCCTCGGCGGTGTCGGCGGAGGTGTTGTCGAATTCGTCGCCGTGCTTTCCGAGGGCGATGCCGGAGCATACCGAGTGGCTCACGGTGTTGTTCTCGATGATCCAGCCCTTGCTCCAGTTCGTGCCGATGAGACCAATCTGCTCTGCCGTGGGCGGGGCCCAGGGGGTAGCCGCATGGCACAGGGTGAAGCCGCGAACCGTGATGTAGTTCATGCCGGTCTTCTCCGGATAAAACACGGTTTGGCGAACGTTGATCTCCACCAACTGCTCGTTGGGGTTGACGTCCTTGAACTGTGCCCAGATGGTCGTGGACCCTTGGTCCACCTTGCCGAACCAGAGCGGGGTAGTGCCCGCGGGCTGAAGCACTTCCTCCAGTTTCGCTGCTTCGGTCAGCCATTCACCGTTGAG
>JBAZRU010000817.1:0-3048 GCA_041662805.1 Candidatus Hydrogenedentales bacterium
CGTTGAGCAACGGAGCGCCGCACAACTCGGCGATGGTGGGCAACCAGTCGCAACCGTGGGCGAGTTGAGCGCGGATGCCGCCTTCGGGGATGTGGCCCGGCCAGCTCAGCAAAGCGGGTACGTGGATGCCGCCTTCGAAGAGGCTGAACTTCGCGCCGCGATAGGGGCCCGCATTGCCGCCCCCGAAATGGGCGCGCTCTTCGGTGGAGTGGCCGTTGTCCGATTGGTAGATGATAATCGTGTCCTCGCGCGAGCCAAGCGCGTCCAGTTTGGCCAGAAGGGTTCCGATGCGTTCGTCAAGCGTGGATAGGAACGAAGCATAGAGGTCGCGCGGGTAGGGCGCGCCGGCTTTCGCGTAGGCATCCAGCCATTCGGGTTCGCCCTGATAGGGGTAGTGCGGGGCGTTCGGCGCGAAGTAGATGAAGAACGGCTCTTGCTTATGAGCTTCCATGAATTGCCCCGCTTCCTCGACCATGAGGTCCAGAAACAGGCGGCCATTTTCGAAGACTTCCTTGCCGTTGCGGTACAAGTCGTGGCGGTTGGGTCCGCTCCAGTAGAAGAAGTGCGAATAGCCGTCGATGCAACCGCCCATGTGCCCGAAGGAGTAATCGAACCCTTGCGCATTGGGGCTAGACTCGGCGTCCGCGCCGAGGTGCCATTTGCCGATGTGGGCCGTGGCGTATCCAGCGGCCTTGAGCGTTTCCGCGATGGTGATCTGCGGACCCGGAAGGCCTTTGTTGCCGACGTTGTTCACTACGCCCGCGCGAAGTGGATAGCGTCCGGTCAACGCGCCCGCGCGTGAGGGCGAGCAAACGGGCGACGGCGCGTAGAACTGGGTGAAGCGCGTGCCGCGCGCGGCGAGGGATTCGACGTTCGGCATCAGCAAGTCCTTCGAGCCGAAACAGGGGAGGTCGGCTGCGCCCTGGTCGTCGGTGTAGATGAGGATGACGTTGGGTTTGCGAGCCGCGGCCGCGCCAGCCTCGGAGGAGAGCCCGCAGAGAAGCGCAGCAGAAGCGGCGCTTGAAAGGAACTGGCGTCGCGTAAGGGCAGTGGAACCTGCGTGGGACTCTGTTCGGTTCATAGATGGCGGATCCCCATTTCGGACGGACTACGGTTGCTGTGGATTATGGCATGGCGGACGAGGCGTGGCCAATGAGTGTGGGCTGGTGGATTGGCGTGAACAGTGGCGGTAAATGTAATCACCGGCTTGTGGGGGTGGATTTCGGCAGGATGGAGATAGTGTGCGCGACGCAGAAATGGAAGTGCGTGCGATGGGAGGAGAGTTCTGCTATGATGCGGTAAGTCTTTAGCAGTCCTGGGTCCAATAGCGCATCGCGTGCACCAAACATCGACGGAGGATTGGTCGTGTCAGAAGTTGTCATTACATTAAGTCGTGACCAAATCGACTTCTTCCATCGCGAAGGCTATCTGGCCTTGCCGGCGATTACGACCCAGGAAGAAGTCGCGCAGATACGCGAAATCTATGACAGGCTGTTCGCGCAGCGGGCAGGGCGGGACGAGGGAAATCAGTTCGACCTCGCAGGGACCGACGACGAAGGTAGGGAGGCGTCGCTGCCGCAAATACTGATGCCGGTCAAGTACGCGCCGGAACTGGAGCACACACAGCTTCGCAGGAACGCGTTGGCCATTGCCAAGCAACTCCTGGGCGAAGATGCAGTGCACCAAGGCGAGCACGCGATCATGAAACCGCCACGGCATGGAGCCGTGACGCCGTGGCACCAGGACGAAGCCTATTGGGATGGCGGGCTCAACTACAACGCGTTGAGCATTTGGGTGCCGCTACAGCCCGCGACGCTCGATAACGGCTGCATGCATTTCATCCCCGGAAGCCATCGCGCGGAGGTGCGCCCGCATCACACGATCAATAACGACCCGCGGATCCACGGATTGGAAGTGGATGAACTCGATGATTCGACGGCGGTGGCATGCCCGATTCCGACAGGGGGAGCGACGATCCATCCTTCGAGGACATTTCACTACGCAGGACCGAATACGACAGACGCGCCGAGACGAGCGTACATTCTGGGATTTGGGACGCCGCCCGTGAAGCGAACCGAACCGCGCGAGTTCTATTGGAACACGGCAAAACGGACCCCGCGCGAGGCGAGAGCGGCAGGGAAGGCGAAGCAGCCATGAATCGTACGTCAGCGGCGGGCTGTTACTCCCTTAATACGCGCCCCCAGACCCTAAACCCCAAACCCTGTTCCCCTCAGTCCCCGTAGCACTGCCCGGGCATCTTCGCCAGCACGCTGCCGAAGGTTTCCGCGGCAACCCGAGTGGCGGGGAACCAGCTTGAATCGTTGTAGACGGAGTAATTCACGAATTGGACGTGGCCGTCCATGTGGAGAACATTGATTCCCTGCGGCGTGTGCGAGAACTCCTCCTCGTACTCGGAGACACGGTCCCACATGACGGGGATACCGCCTTGTCCTCCGCAGGTCACGCGGCCGCTGCCTTCCCAGATGGGGACGTTGAGATCGGCATCGGCTGCCGCAGGGGTCCACCGATCGCTTTGCGATTCGAACAGAGCCCAAGCCTCTTCATCGCTGCAAAGCGCTACGCCGGTGTAGTTGTAGAAAAGCGAAGACACGCAGTTGGGATCGGGACCCGCGCTCCGGGCCGACTTCGAATCGAAAACACCCGAAAACGCGAAGGGACTGTCGGGACAGACAAGCACGGAGAGATCGGAAAGGTATTCTGGGAAGATTGCCCTGGCGTCGAGCATCCAGTTGTCGGACACAGGACTCCGCGGGGGCCAGAGTTCCCCTCTGGATTCGTTGGAGTACATTTTGCACGCGACTCCCACCTGCTTAAGGTTTTTCTGACACGAGGCGCGCCGGGACGCTTCCATGCCGCAACTGAGAACGGGCAGCAGCAGCAGGACAAACATGACCAGGATGAAGATCGCGCCGCCGAACTCAAAGAGGAACCTGCTCAGACTGTGTTTGGGCATGACTGGACTTCCTCCTGCTGCGCGCCCATGGCGCTGGGCTGCCTGCGAGCTAGCCCTTTGAACTGGAGCCTCCG
>JBAZRU010000818.1:0-3033 GCA_041662805.1 Candidatus Hydrogenedentales bacterium
AGGTACGGCGGCCTGCGCATCATCAACCTCAGAAAACTCGGGACGGGTTTGGTGCCTGCGGGAGTGCCCGTAACTCTGCGCATGGGAAACGTCCCACAAGTGCCCGAGTTCGGGATGACGGAGCTGGCCATAACCAGGCCAATCACCCTGAAGCAAGGCGAAACAAGGGACATCGGGCCGGACGACATAGCGCAAAAGTGAGTAGGGGCAAGGCCCATGAAAAGAGGCGAAGAGTGATTCCGAAAGTCTGCTCGGACGGAATGCGGTTGCCGTATCCCATACGTAGATCACGCGAGAAATGGACTTCTTTTGTGGAGGTGGACGTGCGCCCTATCCGCGTTTGCGCAGTGGTATCTCTGTTTCTAACGGTGCTTCTTCCGCGTAGCGAGGCGCTGCTGCCGGAAGCCATGCCGGCCGGAGAAACGGCCTTTAGCGGTGCGGTATGGGTAGCGGACGACATCGTCGTCGTGCACGTGGGCGAAGCGATCGAGGTAGCTGAGACGTGGGTGGGCGACATCAAGCCTGGAGAGCACCTGGAGATTCCCGCCATCCAGGGCATGACCCGCGAGGAGTATGAGCGGCTCAAGTCCCCCGATCCATCGAAGTTGCACCGAGAATGGGAAGCGAATTTCGACGCGGCGGTCGTCCGGGAAGTGAAAACCTTCAAAGACGGTGGTGCCGAGAGACGTGTCAATGAAAGCACGCTTAGGCTCGTCCATGGTACGCTCGCGGTGCTACTGCTGGGACGCGCCAAAGAGGGCGAAAAGAAGCGGGAAGACAGATGGATAGTGACGGGGGACGGGCATCGGTACAGCGCGACCATTGGCGACAGAGTCAACCAGTGGTCCGCCTCCGTTGCCTGGGGGTGCGAAAACCAAGTTTATTTTCTGGCCTGCGTGGAGATTCCTGGTCCGCCATCACCCAGGCCCCTGACCAACACCATTAGGGGCGACGGTCCGGCGCTGACGCTGGAGCAATTCAAAGAGATGGTGTTTTTGGTTCGCAGGCATCGGCACGACTACGACGCCGCGATGACCATTGTCGATTCCAGAGACCGCATACGCGCGCTCAAGCCGATGCTGGACCCTGCGCTGCACTCACCCGCGTTTGCTCTCGCGAGCACAGAAACGGCGGCTTGCGTGACAAAGTTGCTTGAGGAGGCTGCGGCGCAAGGCGGAGATAAGATGGTCGGCAAAGTCTTTGCCTCGTTGGTGGATTCGGGCGATTTGATGCCAAACCGGGACGTGCTGCGGGCGGTCGGTCGGGCCGGATCGGGCGTGGTTCTCACCCTACTGCGAATGTCCAACATGCCGGCGTATGGTGTGTGCCGATCAGATGTCTACACCGCATTGGGCGAAGCGGACAGGAAGACCTTCAGCGTCGATTATGCGGCGTTGCTTGAGAAGGAGCGTGCGTTTTGGGTTGCGGAATCGCCCAGACTCACGAACGTGGGATGGCTCAGCCCGCCCCAGGACATGACTCCGGTGGAAGCGAACTCTTGGCCGCTCGCGTGTCGACACTATGCGTTGATCGCGCTGCTGCGCGTGGTGAACGACAACGTGGCGAACGGGATACGCCATGCATGGGCAACCTCATTGCTGGAGGCCAGTCGTTCGTCTCGTCTGGACAATTCGGGGGCGGCCAAGTTGTATGCGCCTGGAGACTTGGAATCGCTTCGAGAAACTGCCCGTAAGTTCCTCGCGAAATCGCGTCCTGCTGACGCATTCGATTTAAAAGTAGATGCGATCGCGAGCGCCCTTGGGCGAATGCAAGAGTTGTGGAACTCAATTCCCGATGCAACGCGGAATCCCGGCACCGGCGATCCGTGGAGGATACCGGAGGTCGCTTGCGGACTCGCGCTGGAGACTATCCAACTCGTTCGGAACGACCCTTCCGTGAGAGCCAGGTTCGTTGTCGCTCGCGTATACGATTCATTGGATGCAGTCCCGGAGTCATATCGGCTTGTGCTCGGGGTTCGCGACAGGGAGGATGATCGACACTTGCTCGGAGAACTAATCCCGCCCACGGAGCAGAATGTCCATGAGGATTACCGGAAAGCAGTGAACGAGCGTCTGGATCGAGATGCGGTGGTACGCGTAGAGGGCCTCCGGGGAGAACCTATCCTGATCGGGGAGCCGGAGGATCAAGTAGAACCGGAGATGGCCGCGTTCTTGCAGGAATGGCATCGCGTGTGGCGTGCCACGGGCAATGGGGGGTACGTGATTTGCAGCGAGAAGCCTTCCTCTGGTGCAGGGCCGTTCGCGGACGTTGGCGATGTGTACAAGATCCGTAACGAGAAGCCTTCCTGCAGCATACAACAGATCACGGACGCGCTGGAGAAGCCCATTGTGGGGGCGGAAGTAAAGGCAAGGTGGACGCCGGTGTCCGAGAAGGGTGAAAAGAGGCCAAGCGGGAGATTGGCGTTTCCGGGGGAAGTCGAAGTGGGCCCTTGGGTGACGGACGAACAGGGCAAGGTGGACGTTGCGCTTCCCGACGAAACCCTCTACGTGTTGGAGGATTTGGTGGTTACCCATCCCGACTATGGATCGGCCGTGCTGAAAGCGGGGACTGGCGAGGCGCTACGAACCGTGCTTGTGCATAGAAACGCGCCCGAGGCCAAGAGTGCGACGACCGGCCGCGTGATCGATTCGGATGGCAAGCCCGTCGAGAAGGCGTTGCTCGAACTCCATCCGGCCATGGAATGGTCGGAGTATGACGTGCTCCAGGTGTTAACGGACGCGGACGGCCGCTTCCGCGCCTATCCACTCGTTTCGGAGAAGTATCTAAAGTCCCACAACAACGAGCGGCCTACGATTGAGGGTACGGCGTTTGGCTACGACGTTTTCGCACCGGAACGTCGCGACCTGGTACCGAGGACGGGTCTTGTCTCGTCCCAATCCGAGGAAGTAATCGCAATGGAGAAGGGGTACTTCCATACCTTCACGTTTGTGGACAACGACGGGCCCATAAGCAGAGACAGACTGGATAGCCTGTGCGTGAGCATGTCCCCCGAGGAATTTACGCCCGAAAGCG
>JBAZRU010000819.1:0-3021 GCA_041662805.1 Candidatus Hydrogenedentales bacterium
CAGTGGATTAGCCAGGAGCGCTTCGCGTTGGAGCGTATCGAAACGCGCGATGAGCGGGGCATACGCATCGCGGCTCGAATTCGCGGGGATGGCGTCATGCTCCGCGTGAAGCGCATCCAACTGATTTAGGAATTCGCCGCCACGCGGATACCGATCGGGAAACTCCTTTGAGAGGTCTTCAATAGCCATGCGCAACGCACGCCAGCGCGGGGCCGCGATTCCCGGCTCGTTCGGATAGGCTACTGAGGGAAACTTCGACCGGATCTCCACGGGACGCCAGGACTGGGGAGCCGCAAGGTATTGGAGCAAATTGGATGTGAGCTTCAGGAGATTGGTGCGATAGGGGTTTTCCGCATCGGCGTAGTCGGGCCAACGCCAACCAAAGACGACCACGCGTCCCGCGCCGAGGTTATACTCGACCAGCGGCCGTTCGACACCGGTAGGCGTGTTGGCGAGTATCATCCCCTCGGCAGGCCCTCCCCAGTAGAAATCGGCGACCGCAGGGCATCCGCCGCGACTCAGGTGTACGAGGCCGTTGTCTTCCTGAAGGCCAACAAAAGCGGGGTGCGAACGTTCGACGGGAACCATCGCCGCCGGGTCACGGTAGTTCTCCAACTCTCGCCGTTGAGGCCGAATCTCGACTTCCAACCTGAGCGGCGCGACCATCGCCAGCGCTCCCCCGGAGAGAAGCACTCCCCCACCGCTTTCCGCGAAGGCGCGTAGAGCGGCTAAGTGCGGGCCGCCATACAGCGAGGTCCGGCGGATCGTGTCGCCCTGGTGATACCAGACGACGTTGAACTCGGCCAGATTGTGAGGTTGCCCTGCCGTGTCGTTGAAGGCCCCGTCGGCGGCGGCCAGGAGAAGTGTTGCGTCTCCCATGGCCTTGGCCGATTCCCACGCGGCGCGATTGTGCGGGCCGATTTCCTGTTCCGAAAGCTCCACGGCCAGAAAGGCGATCTTTGTCGATTGAGCTGTAACAACCGGGGAGAGCGACGCCAGAGCCGCGATGGCAATGTATACCACTGTCGGCACGCGACTCAGACTTCGCGGTGTTCTGCCCCGCATCTGTCCCCCTTCTCATAGTCAGACGAGCAAGAAGCATGATGCCCGCACCTTCACGCCGAGTCAATTGGCGAGGGTGGCGACGCTACTGGGAGAAGGACTCTAAAAGACGAACGAACCGTTGAGAGCTTACGATTCTCAGTGGGGTTCCTAACGCCATTTCTCGAGGGCGCTGTTGAACGCCTGCTCGACGCGGCGGCGCGGTTGGTGAAAATAACTGATGCCGTGGCCGGCGAGCATGACGTCGGTGTCCACGCGCGCGAACCGGCGCAGGCTCTCGGTGTAGACCTTCTTGTCGAAATCGATGGAACCGTTCCAGCCGAAGTCGCCGCAGAGGAGCGTCCCGATAACGTCGCCGCACGCCACGACGCGTTTGCCTTCGTGCGTGAAGAGGTAGGCCGTGCAGCCCAGCGTGTGGCCGGGCAGATGCATGACTTCGAATTCGATGCCGCACACGGTGACGCGTTGGCCGTCTTCCACGACATCATCGACGGTGCAGGGCGTAAATGGCTTGTGGTACAGAAATCCGCAGCATCGCTCGTCGCCGCTCTGCACCGAATCGGCCGTCACCCGGTGTGCGTAGAGGCGCACGCCACGGGCCTGCAACAAATGGGCTCCGGCTGCATGGTCGTAGTGCGCGTGTGTCAAGAGGCACGCGCGGATTGCGTCCGGGTCCAGGCCCCAATAGCGCATGTTGGCAAAGATCTGCGGCAGCGTTTCGCCGTTGCCGCAATCGATCAACACGATTCCATCCGGCGCCGCGATGGCGTAGGAGTTGCCATCTTCGAATCCGGCGTCCACGCCACACCACGTGATGCCGTTCAAGTCGCCGCCGATCTGATACAGTCCGTGCAAAAGTTGCATGAATCCCTCCAACAAGAAATAGTAGTACCTTCACTCGCCGGATTATACCGTGTTGCAGGCCGGAGTATCGCGGGTGTTTCAGCATCACGCGAAGCGTGGTGGGGCGAGCATCGAATGGTTGGTTTTTCAGAACGGCGAAACGGGGACATAACTTGGTTGGGGGAATAGCTCGCATGATCGGATTATTGGTCTTGTTGACGAGTCTGGGTGCGGAGGCGCAGCCGCTGGTCTTTCAGACGGATTCGTTTCGCTACGTCCTTTCGCCGAATGCAACGAGTGTCGCGTTTGAAGACCTCGCCACCGGAACCAACTACTGCAATACGGAGAGCGCGCAGCCCTTTGCCACATGGATCGACGATGCGGCGCACGTAGCGACCAGTGCACGCGTGGAGGGCGACCGTCTTGTCGTGCAATTCGCCGACGGCGGACGCGAGGCGGCATTTCGTGTAACCGCGCGCAAACGCCGGATCGAATTCGAACTCGTCGCGCTTCAAGGTTCGGTAGATACCCTGCGCGAACTTCATTTCGCCGTCATCCCGCTCAATTTGTCTGGCACCCCGGAGGAACCCTTTGCGGTCAGTCCCCTGGCGTTGAATGTGGATACCTACTGCGCCGAGATTCCAGGGCACACGGCGACATTGACCGGCGCGAAATGTTTCGCGCAACTCCGCATGGAAGGGGCGGCGCTAGCGATCATCGCGTGTCCCTCTGAAGAATTGCGCGATGCCTTGAAAGATGCCATCACCGAAACGGAGGCGTTGCCCAAATCGTCGAATGGCGGTCCCTGGGCATTGGATTCGGAGATCAACCGGCAGTCCTATTTTCTGGATTTCTCAGGCGGGGTGAACGAGAAGACCGTGGGCTCGTGGATTGCCCTGTTGAACGGTCTGGGCATCAAACAGCTCGACCTGCATGGTGGACGCGCATTCCGCCTCGGCGACTATGTGCCGAATCCTGAGTTGTATCCGAACGGACGCGAGAGTTTGAAAGCGGTAGTCGACGCCCTGCACGAGGCGGGCATCGCGGTGGGCTTGCACACTTACGCCATGTTCATCTCGAAAGAGACGCAGTGGGTCACCCCCATTCCCGATCCGG
>JBAZRU010000820.1:0-3007 GCA_041662805.1 Candidatus Hydrogenedentales bacterium
CCCGGCGACAGCTGGGCTATCTGTGCATCCTGGAAGAGGAGGGTGTAGCGCGGCTCCAGGAAGGACAATCCGAACAGAAGGTCGTAGACCTCGGCGGCAGTGTGGCCGCGCCGCAGAAGGCCGCTGATGCCGTAGGCCTCCTTTCCGGCAACCTCCTTGATCTTCTCGTACAGTTCGTCGACGAACGCAAGCGCCCCCTCGGGTGTGTCAAGGTCGTGCTTCTCCACGATCCGACGCACGGTGCCGATACTGTCGTCGGCACCGCGGAAATCACCAGAAGACTGCTTGACAAGCTCAAACAACTTGGACGAAAGCGTGTCGGGATGACTGCTGAGACTCGCCTGAAACTGAAGCTTGTACTCTTCCCGAATCAGCGCATTGTTGCTGATGAGTTCCTGAACGGGTGAGAAGAGTTCCTGGCGCGCTTTCCGCTGCTCGGCCAGAACACCATATACCTCCGACGCCAGCTGGCGCCGAAGAGCCTGCTTCTCCTGAAGCAAGGGTGGCAGTGCTTCCAACTGTGCGATCCGCGCCTCAGTGCCTTTAAGTGTTTCCGGCTGCTCTGCGCTTCCGATCAGAGATGTAAGCTGCGCCTGCCACGTCTCGGATGCGCCCAGCTCCCGCTGGTACCTCTGCTGGGGTTCGTTGAGTCGCGCGGTTTGCAGAGCCATCTCCTCCGCAAGTGTTTTGCGCTTGGCAACACGCGCTGCATCATCCGTCGTTCGCGACGACTGATCCTGAGCCAGAGCACTCGCCAGCTTGTCCAGTTCCGCCGTTCTGACCTCAACGGTAAGAAGTTGGGTCAGGGGAATGCCAAGGGTTCGCAGATCGGCAGCGGTCTCGTCTTCAAGCTGTTTCGACTGTCGCTGCAGCAGCTTGAGGCGGTCACGTATTGCCTGAATGGCCATGGTCTTTGCCGCGGCTGCGGTAGCGGCAGCCGTTGAGACCTGGAGTTCTTCGTCGAGCCGCTTGATCTGCTCGGTCAATCTGTGCAGTTCATCCGCGGCAGCCTGCTGAGCGGGTGACAGCTTTTCTGTCAGCGGGGGCGGCACCGGTGGTTTGATCTTTTGATGCTCTTCAATCTGCTTCTCCTTGACGTGCTTGAACTCAAGCAGCCCCCGAAGCACCTGGGGCTGAAGTTGGGCCTCGATGGCCTCAATCTCAGCGTTCACCCGCTTCAGATCCTTCCGATACTCGGTGAGCCGGACCCTGAAGCCGGCCTCCTGCGTCTTGATGAGCTGCTCGAAATCAAGGGCGCCCTGACGAATGGAAGCGTCAGTATGGGAGAAGATGACTGAACGCAGTTCTGCTTCAAACACATCCGATTCGCCGGATACATGGTCGTTGCACAGCTTCTCGAAATGCGCCTGAGGTATGTAGCGGATCAACTCCACAGAGTCGGCGTCGGGATCGTCGGAGAGAAGAGCGTCGTGGGCAGTGCCGTCCTTCCACACGATTGTTCCGCGGAAGTGGTGCGCAAGCTCCCTTGGCTTCGCACGAAACCGCAGGCGATGCAGGAACGAGAAATGTGCATGCTGGCGCGAGTTGCCCAGCAGGGCGATGACATCGGCCAGCGCACTCTTTCCGCTTCCCTTGTTGCCGATGATGGCGACCAAGTCGCAATTCAGTGGCAGGCTGCAGCTGTCCAGCCAGTGGTCGCTGACAACGCTGCCAGGCTCCTTGGCAATGCAGACTGAGTCCACAAAGAACGTCTTGTTGGACTCAGTCTCCCGGAGCTTCTCGGGGATTTCACCGATGAATGAGCGCTTTGCGGGTTCCTTAATGGCCTGAAGCAAGCCGAGAAAGGTCGGATCGGCCTTGATCCAGGCCGCCTTTCCGCCCGGAAACACTCCATAGTCGGCGAGGGAATGAGCGTCGCTCCCGCAAACGGCCAATCGCGGCGTGTCCTTCAGTGCCGCCTGAAAGGCGCCAATCCATTTCTTGTTCGATGATGTCTTGACGCCGGTAAACGCTGCCCACTGGTCAGGTTTCCGGGTCTCGAAGATTGGTGAAGACTGCATCAGGCCGAGGACATAGGCGTAGTGCTTCTCCCAATCCGCGTGAGCAAGCCCATCGTTCGTGTCCCACGGCATAAAACCCAACGCCTTGCCGTCAGGAACATGCTCAATCGCGAACTTGTAAGACTCTGCGGTGATCTCAGCGGCCTTGGAGCCTGCCTCCAGAGCAATCCGGTCGTCGCTCGTGACGTCGGCAACGGCGTATCCGAGCTTCCCAAGCTGGTCGGCCCCTATGTGCTTCCTCGCGAGCCTCACGAGACATGCATCGGATAGCGGCTGATTCACGAGGCCCACAGTGAGTCGGGCCTTGAAGTCGATTAGGTCCTGATCGTTAATGTCGTCTGCAAAGACGACGTGAGCGTTGAGACGATAGGCCGTCGGCGAGATTAGCCTGAGCTCGATTCCCGGGAAAACCGTTTTGTGGAGCGCCGGCGCGCCGGCCTCCTTCAACCTTTGCTTCAGCGCGAGCCACCCGTCGAATGTCCAGTAGTCCATCAAAGCGAACACCGCCGGCTTCGCATTGTTCAACGCGGTGATCAGATCGTCGATCGCTGTACGCTTCTCGGCCGGGGTCATCTGACTTAAATGCTTGCCACTCCACTCATACGACGCCGGTGTATGAACGTGCAGATCCCACTGACGCCATTCGGCGCCCCTTGGATACGTCGGACCCCCCGTTGTCTCAGCCATCGTTGTAGGCAAACGCGTTCTTTTGATTGCGTGCATATCCAGTATATGGATGCCGCCAATCCTCGCAACCCGAAAGCTTCTGTGGCAGCTTCACCGCTGACAGCGCGCTGCGGAAGAGCCTGACCCGTATCCTGACTGAGGCCGTGGCGTGCAGCAGTTCGACATCTGTCCCGATTATGACCCCATTCCTTTCGGTGCGATCCGAGGAAGCGCGTCACGAGCGCGTGGCTCCTTGAAGGTGGACGTGGGGACTTGGGGACGTTGCACAGAATCCATGTCTTCCTCCAGGCGCATGAGCA
>JBAZRU010000821.1:0-3005 GCA_041662805.1 Candidatus Hydrogenedentales bacterium
GCCAAACGCCTGGGCTCGTCGGACGTAAACGTGACACTCATCGACAAGCGCAACTTCCATCTTTTCCAACCCTTGCTGTATCAAGTGGCCACGGGTGGCCTTTCGCCCGCCAACATCGCGGCCCCCCTTCGCGCTATTCTTAAGAAGGACGAGAAGACGAAGGTTCTGCTGGCCGAGGTCGTGGACATCGACCCCGCGAACAAGCAAGTCCTCCTGACCGACGGAAGCGTTTCTTACGATACGCTCGTGGTCGCCACGGGTATGGAGCACTCCTACTTCGGCCACGACGAATGGATGTCCGTGGCCCCGGGATTGAAGACCCTGGAAGAAGCCACCGAAATTCGTGCGCGGGTGCTCAATGCGTACGAGCAGGCGGAGCGAACCAAAGACCCCGATGTTCTCCATGCACTCCTAACCTTTGTCGTAGTGGGCGCTGGCCCTACCGGCGTCGAACTCGCCGGCGCCCTCAAGGAAATCGCAAAGCACACCTTGCACGACAACTTCCGTAATTTCAGACCTTCCGACGCACGTGTGATCCTGGTGGAGCATGCCAACCGCGTTCTCCCTCCCTACCCCGAAAAGTTGTCTCAAGACGCGGAAGTCGCGCTGGAAAACCTCGGCGTCACCGTGCGAACAGGCACGCGAGTTATCGAGATAACCTCGGACCACGTCCGTGTTCAAGCTAACGGAACGGAAGAAACCATCCCCACGAGGACCGTCCTATGGGCCGCGGGGGTAAAGGCCGCATCGTTCGCGAAAGCGCTCGCCACGGCCACCGGCGTCGAAACGGACCGGCTCGGCCGCCTCATTGTGGAAGCGGACCTTTCCCTCAAGGGCCATCCCGACATCTTCGTCATCGGCGATATGGCCAACTACTCCCATTCCGGCGGCGCCCCCCTGCCAGGAGTCGCCCCGGTCGCCGTCCAGCAAGGAAAATACGTGGCTCGCCTCATTGAAAAACGACTCGACGGCTCCGCGCTCTCCAAGCCTTTCCGCTACCACGACCTCGGAAGCATGGCTACCATCGGCCGCGCCGCCGCCGTCGCGCACGTCGGACCCCTCCAGTTCTCGGGATTCCTCGCCTGGCTGACATGGCTCTTCGTGCACCTGATGCATCTCGTCCAATTCCAGAACCGCGTACTCGTGTTCATGCAATGGGCATGGAGCTACCTTACCTGGAACCGGGCCGCCCGTCTCATCACCAACACGCACGCCGAAGAAGCCGGGCTTCCCGAAAGGCATAGCGCCTACTCTTGATTCCCCGTGCCTATTGATTGACAATGCGGGCTCAGTTCCTGCGCGTGGCCCGGGCTTGGCAACCGATAGGAAATCCCACCTATGCATTACAGCAAGAGCATTCAAGTCGCCATCGGCCTCTACATGATTCTCGCTATACTGCTCACGCTGTGGCTCGGCGGAAACGCCGACGGAGACACCAAGATCCTCGGCATTGGCGCGGAATTCTACCTCTTCGCCATCACCCTCGTCGGCGTCGCCCTCTTTCACCACCACACTTTGTACGTGGCGCTCACCGGCCTCGTAACCCTTCTGGCGATGAAGCTGACCTATGTCACGGACTTCTCGCTCCTGCACCATCTCGAACGCGAATCGATGATTCTGCTCAACCTTCTCGGACTCCTGCTAGGCTTCGCCGTTCTGGCGAAACACTTCGAGGAATCGAACGTCCCCGAATTGCTCCCGCGCTTTCTCCCCAACGATTGGCGCGGCGGATTCGCGCTGCTCGTCATCATCTTCATCCTCTCAAATTTCCTGGACAACATCGCCGCCGCCATGATCGGCGGAACCGTCGCCCTCATCGTTTTCAAAAAGAGACTGGACACGGGCTACCTCGCGGGCATTGTCGCCGCCAGCAACGCGGGCGGCGCGGGCAGCGTGTTGGGCGATACGACCACCACCATGATGTGGATCGACGGCGTGCCCGCCCTCAGCTTGCTGCCGGCATTGGCCGCCTCCGTGCCCGCGCTCTGCATCTTCGGCGTCATCACCTCCATCAAACAGCAGCGCTTCAGTCCCATCGTCTGCGACGCCCTGGATCCAAAGCCCACGAAATGGGGCCGCTTGGCGGCCGTCGGCATGATCCTTGTCGGAGCCATTCTCACGAACTTCCTCCTCGACTTCCCCGCCGCCGGCGTCTGGGGAGCGATACTCCTCGCGGCCATCTTCGTGAAGACTCCCTGGAGCGAAATCCCCGGCGCGCTCAAAGGCAGCCTCTTTCTGCTGTCCCTCGTGCTGTGCGCGTCCATGATGCCCGTGGAAGAACTGCCCTCCGCATCGTGGCAGACCGCCTTCGTGCTCGGCGCGGTCTCCGCCGTCTTCGACAACATCCCCCTCACCAAACTCGCCCTCGATCAAGGCGGCTACGACTGGGCCTTCCTGGCCTACGCCGTCGGTTTCGGCGGCTCCATGGTTTGGTTCGGATCCTCCGCAGGCGTCGCGCTCTCCAACATGTTTCCGCAAGCCAAATCCGTCGGAGCCTGGGTGAAACACGGCTGGTCCGTCCCCCTGGCCTATGTCGTCGGCTTTCTGATCATGCTCTACACCGTCGGCTGGAACCCGCACGAACCCCACCGCCCTGAACACCAAACCTCACCTGCAGCAACCGCTCATGTTCTGGAGTAGACCACCGCAAATGACACACGTAATCAAATTTGCCGGCGCTCCCCGAAGGTGATACGATGCAGCGTCCTAGGGGTCATGGATCGGTAAGGAAACCATTCCCGTGAAAACAGACCCAGTGGCTGACTGCATCGTCATCGGGGCGGGTATCTCCGGACTGCTCGCCGCTCGCACCCTACGCGACTCCGGCAAAACCGTCGTCATCCTCGACAAAGCGCGAGGCGTCGGCGGACGCATGGCAACGCGCCGCATCGGCGAATGCGTCTTCGACCACGGCGCCCAGTTCTTCACCGCAACCGACCCCAAATTCGTCGAACACGTCAACCGCTGGACCGATGACGGCATCGCCGCCCAGTGGTCCAGAGGAT
>JBAZRU010000822.1:0-3000 GCA_041662805.1 Candidatus Hydrogenedentales bacterium
ATGGCCGCCATACAAAGGGTTGCCACTGCGCAGGCGCTGGGGCAGGCGTCATCAGTGAGACGCCTACCACAATCATGACCACGAGCATTTCCTGAAAGAACCCGATGTAGAGCCAGTGGAATCCGAGCGGAATCTTCGCGACCGTGAGTGCGAGCAAGACTGCCGTCATGATGAGCCCCGCCATCAACCCGGCGTAAGCACCTTGGGCGTTGGCACGTTTCCAGAAGACTCCTACCATGATCACACCGATAAGGGGGCTCACAACGAACGTTATCCCCTGCTGGAAGTAGGCGAAGATGCCCCCGAAGCGTTCGATACTGGGGGCGATAAGCGCGGCAATGGCGAGCGCGCTGAATGACGCGAAGCGCCCCACCAGCACCAATTCCCGGTCGTTCGCGTTGGGCTTGATCAGTTTCTGGTAAACATCGAGGGAGAAGATCGTCGCGGTAGAGTTGGCGAGTGCACTCACCGTCGACATGACCGCAGCGATGAAACCCGCGAGTATCACGCCGCGCAACCCCCACTCGGGCGCAAGCTCGCGCAACGCGAAGGGGAACGTGTGATCGATGTTCTCCAGGGGCGGGGCCATCTCCATTTCGTAGATCCAGTGATACACGATGAACCCCAGAAAGCACGTCACCAGAGGACGGACCAGATTGATGATGCCCGCGAAAATGATCCCCATGATGCCGTCCCACCGCGAGCGCGCGCCGAGCACGCGTTGCACCATCACCTGGTTCGTCGCGGAGTAGAACGTGAACAGGCCGAGCGTTCCCGCGAGTATGCCCAAGAAGGGCGCGAGTTCGTCACCCGGCGGACGGTACAGATGGAACCGCTCCGGATTGGCGGCCTCCATCGCGGCCCAGCCTCCCGGGATCTTGTTAAGGGCGACGAAAAAGAGGATGAGCCCGCCGCCGATGAGCATGATGCACTGCACCGCGTCGGTCCACACGACGGACAGCAGTCCGCCTTTCACGGTGTAGATTGCGACCAGCACCACGGTCAGCAAAAGCACTACGTAGAAGTTGACGCCGGTGAGGCGCGCAAAGGTCAGCGCGCCTCCGTAGAACACGGGGACCATGAAGACGAAGACGTAGGCGAAGAGCATCACGTAGGTGTAGATATCGCCGCACGCGGAGCTGAAACGGCGCGTCAGGAGTTCGGGGACGGTCGCCAATCGGTTCCGCAAGTAGATGGGAATGAACACGACAATTAAGATACCGTACACCGGCATCGCCCACCACTCCCAATTCGCAATGCCCATCCCGTGTTGATAGGCTTGGCCCGCCGTGCCGACGATCTGTTCGCTGGATACGCTCGTGGATACGAAGGCCGCGCCGATGATGTACCACGGCAAACGGCCCGATGCGAGAAAGTAATCGCGCGCAGTGTCGCCCTGCTTACGCGAAGTCCACAGCCCCACGACAACGACGATAGCCAGCGACAAGACGATAACGGCGACGTCGATTACGTTCAGTTCAAACGCCAAGTCAAATACTCCTCTCCCCCGCCCTGCTTACGCCTGCAAGCCCGTCGTGTTCACGTCGAGCCGTTCATTCTTGCGAATCATATCGTCCCAGGTTAGCAGCTCACCTTTCCGGCACGCTTCACGCCCCAGGATCGTGGCTAGCGTTGCGTTCACGCTGGGTTCGATAGTGGGATTGTCGAAAACACTATTCACGATGTTCTTGTGAAATGTGTCGATGTTGCGAATCGCGCCCTGTTGGTAGAGCTCCTTCACGTCGCCGCCGAATTCCTCCGCATTCTTCCCCACAAAACGAACGTTCGTGGAGTACCCTGTCTCCAAGAACCCGTCGAGGCAATGCGCGACGCATCCGCTCTGAAACCCCATCCTGTTCTTCAAGTGTTCGCCGCGATGATTCAGCAGCAATCCACTTTCGAAGCGATACGTGATCGAGAAGATATCGTGGGAATCGCCATGCGGGTCCGTCCGCGCAACTCTGGATTGCCCGGAGGCGCTGACGGGGTTTGCCTTGGCCATCCACAACGCCACGTCGATGGCATGGATGCCCGCGTTGACGAAGTAACCGCCGCCGATGTTGACGTCATTCACCCACGTAAGGTGCTGCAAGCGGCTCTCGATGGTCTCCGTGAGCGGCGGGTCGTTGAAAGCATCGTCGGTGTACACGGAACTCAATAGGCCTATGCCGCCGAGCTCGCCTGCGTGAAGCTTGCGAATCGCTTCGATAAACAAGGGTTCGGTGCGCGTCTGGAAATCGACGAGAAAGACTTTGCTGGACTGCGTTGCCCGCTTGCCCGCCGCATCGACTGCCAGGCAACCGGGCACGTCGCTCGCCAATGGCTTGGCCATATATACATGACACCCTGCCTCCACCGACGCAGTCGTATGTTCGGGAAAACAATACGGTGGCGTCTCCAAAAACACAGCGTCAACCTTGCTCTTCAGAAGCTTCCGGTATCCGGACAGGCCGCTGAATCTGCGCTTCTTGGGGACACCCATCTCCTCGCCCACACGCTCGGCCACTTCGGGGAAGTAATCGGCGACCGAGGTGATCTCGAAACCGCCGTGGTCCTTCACCATGTTCGCGATCATTCTGCCGCGACCGCCCAGACCCACGATACCGCACTCGATACGTGAGTTGGCCTCGGAGCCCAAGGCGACATGCGGCTTCATAATGGCGAAGGCCGTGGCGGCGGCGGCGCGCCCGATGAACTGGCGGCGTGGCAACGTCCCGAAGGAACTCCCTGTCGTTTCTTCACTCATTGCAGACCCCTCCCGCTCTTCGCTGCAAGCAATCCGCGAACGCGCACCTCGATAGCGCTCTCCGGGTTGCACCCCTTATTTGACCGGCATCCCCGCGCTCAACGCGCGCCATGCATCCATCGACCGCTTCAAGTTCTCATGGACATCGCCGCCTATCCCGTATCCCTGCAGTCCGATGGGGCCCGCGTACTCTATCTCGCGCAAGATCGTCAGAAGCTCGCGAAGATCGTAGGTCCCCCGGTCCAAGGGTTGGA
>JBAZRU010000823.1:0-2999 GCA_041662805.1 Candidatus Hydrogenedentales bacterium
CAGCGCCTGCTCTTCGATCTGCAACTGGGTCAGGCGGCGCGTGAGCTCGTCGATCTCCTGGGGCATCGACGTGAGCTCGATGCGCAGCCGCGACGCCGCTTCGTCGATCAGGTCGATGGCCTTGTCCGGAAGGAACCGGTCCGAGATGTAGCGGTTACTCAACACCGCCGCCGCTACCAACGCGCCGTCCTGAATCCGCACGCCGTGGTGCACCTCATAGCGCTCTTTCAACCCGCGCAGAATTGCTATCGCGCTCTCCACGTCCGGTTGCCCAACAAACACAGGCTGGAAGCGACGCTCCAATGCCGCGTCCTTCTCCACGTGCTTGCGGTATTCGTCCAGCGTCGTCGCGCCTACGCAATGCAGCTCGCCCCGCGCAAGCGCCGGTTTCAGCATGTTCGACGCGTCCATCGCGCCTTCCGCCGATCCCGCGCCCACCAGCGTGTGCATCTCGTCGATAAACAAGATGATTTGGCCTTGCGCTTGCTCCACTTCGCGCAACACCGCCTTCAAACGGTCCTCGAACTCGCCCCGGAATTTCGCACCGGCAATCAGCGCGCCAAGGTCCAACTGCGCCAACCGCTTGTTCTTCAAGCCCTCCGGCACGTCGCCGGCTACGATCCGTTGCGCTAGCCCTTCGGCGATGGCCGTCTTACCGACGCCCGGCTCGCCGATCAGCACCGGATTGTTCTTCGTCCGCCGCGACAACACCTGGATCACGCGGCGAATCTCTTCATCGCGTCCGATCACTGGATCGAGCTTTCCGGCCCGCGCAAGTTGCGTCAGGTCGCGGCTGTATTTCGCGAGCGCGTCGTACGTCGTTTCCGCGTTCGGGTCCGTAATGCGCTGCGTGCCGCGCACGTCCTTCAGCGCCTGCATGACGGCATCCTGCGTTACACCCGCCTCGTGCAGGAGCTGCCCCGCGGCATCGTTGCGCACGGCCAACATGCCCAGCAGAATGTGCTCCGTGCTCAGGTATTCATCGCGCAGACTCTGCGCCACTTTCCAACCCGCATCCAGCACCCGCTGCAAATGCGCGCCGATCCCCGCCTGGACCGATGCTCCGCTCATGCGCGGCAATGCGGCAATTCGCTCCTTGACCCGTGCGCGCAACGCATCGTCGGGCACGCCCAACCGCTGCAGGATCGACTCGACGACACCCTTCTCCTGCCCCAGCAACGCATCCAGGACATGCAACGAGGAAATCTCCGCATGCCCCAACTGCGACGCCGCGTCCATCGCTTCCGCAAGCGCCTCCTGAGCCTTTATCGTCAACTTATCAAGACGCATCGAAACACGCCTCCTCTCTTACAGCAAAGAACGATCCGAACCGAGGCCCATTTCTCCTCAATGCCAATCGTCCATATCATCCACTATGTCCATGGCTGTCCATTCCCGTTCTCCAAGGCAACCTCCGTGCCAACCGCAGCCCGCTGCCAGTCAAGGACTTACGCGCTCCTTCCCGGCGAACGCCGTTCCATTCCGAAACACATTCTGCCCATTCTGCAACACAATGCCTCCGCGTCCCCTGATGTGAGTCTCCTCCCGCCATGTGGTACAGTAAAGCATTCCCTTGATACAGTAGCATCCGAGGGCATTGCCCGGAGACAACGCGTATGGACGCTGAATCGCCCGATAGCTCAAAGCCACGCAAACGCCGGCTTCGCCGGGTGCTCGTACTTGCAATCATTGTCCTGGTCGGCGCCGGCGCTGTACTCGCCGCCCGGAATCCCAAGTACCTGCGTATCGCGTGGCTATACATCACCGCTCCGAAAGAGCGACCGCAACTCTCGGCCGACAACCTCGAGTTGATCATCCGCTCCGACAAACTCGTTTACGCCGTCGGCGAGACGCCCAGAATATACGCCGCCCTTGTGAACAAGTCGGGCCGCTCGCTCTACCTTGCGCAACCGTTGGAAGGTTCAGACATTATGCGCTTTCCACTCGTTCAATTCGCCGTTACGCCGCCGAAGGACGCCTTGCCTCCACAGAAATTTGGTCGTTGCGGCAATACGGCAGGTATTACTTCTGGAGCCTTTGTGTGTGTGCCGCCCGGAGGGTCGCTACAACTGTCGAACAGGTTCCTGGACGAAGGACTTCCAGCCCTGTTGGGGCGCGGGGCGGGGGAGTATCGATTCCGTCTCAGCTACTCCACGAATTCGACGGACAAACGCTCCTGGAGCGGAACTCCGGCCACCGCGGACGAGTCTGCCAAGATTCGAGTGGAGCCCTTCTTGTCGCACGTGCCTCGCATTACGGTGCATAGCAACGAGCTTGTGCTCCGATTCGATATGAACTACGACTACTTACTTCAGCTCCTGGAGCACGGCGACAGGGTCAACGCGTTTTCCATCATACGACAATACAGATCGGCCCCTGGCGCGCAGTTTCCCGAATATCTGGCCAGGTCGCTTGTGGATGCGCTGCAGAGAGACGAGTCATTCCAGTACCAAAAGCCGTCGGAGGCGGTGCTTAGCGCGCTGGAATTGTACGTGGATTGTGCTCCCCCCGAGGTTGTGGAAAGCACTTGGAATCGATGCATAGCGAACGCAATTCGAGGCGATCAACCCGATTTGAGTTTTCCATACACATCGAAGTATTTACCGCAGCTAGTCAGGCTGATCGCCAAATCGCCCATCGAAGAGCGCGAGGCTCGTCTACATCTCTTGCTTTGCGCAGGCACATCGATAATCGGCGACCATTAAGTGCGAGTTCCACTTCTCGCGCCGACTCCGGAGATCCTTCGCGTACTTGAGGCTATCCCCGGCGGCGACATCGCGCGTATCCGCGCGGAGATCACGGTCGACGAAACCCAAGCAGCCAAGCCGGCCACTTCGGGCGCGTGAACCTCGACCATCCGTCCGATCGGCCGGATCCGACCGGTCGGTCTTATACTTCGTCTCTCAAGATGGTTTGAGAAGATTGAAAGCGGGGGAGAGGAGATTCTGGTTCGGGCCAAGCCCGCGGCTTACTACTTCTTCGCCGAAAAGAACCGCTTC
>JBAZRU010000824.1:0-2989 GCA_041662805.1 Candidatus Hydrogenedentales bacterium
ATGGCTGGGTTGGGCGGCGGTGTGTACAACGAGTTGGATGTCGTCGCCGTATTCGGAGAAGACGACGTCGAGCGCTTGGTAATCGCGGATGTCGGCGCTGTGGTGACGATAGCCGGGGACGTGATCGCGCAGGGTGTCCGCGGTCCATTGCGTGGAGGCGTCCGGGCCGAAGAAGTAGGCGCGCATGTCGTTGTCGATGCCGACGGTATCGAAGCCCTTGGCCGCGAAGAAGCGAACGGTTTCCGCGCCGATGAGTCCTGCCGAGCCTGTGACGAGCACTACTGCCATGGACTATCTCTCCCCCTGCCAAGAAACCGCGACTTTGCTTCACGAACTGCGGTTTGCATTGTGGCACCGGGGGTGGGGGATCTCAAGGGGGGCAAGGGCCTGAAGGACCTCAAGGACCTATAGGACCTATACGACCTATAGGACCTATACGAACGATGGGAACGGTGCAGCATGTGTCACCTGATAATGCATGTGGAATCGCGACTCCCGCGGGGGTACTCTGATGGTATGAAAATCTTGTGCATCGTCAGCGCTTTGGACATTCAGTACCGGTATGGGTGTACCGCCGCGTGGTGGCAGTTCCTCAAAGGGCTGTGGGAATTGGGCCACGACGTGATTGCGATTCCTTATCAGGGCGCGGCGTTCGAGAGTCCGTGGTGGCGCACATATCCGAATCCGTGCAGGGTGGAGGGAGACGCGTTTGCCCAGGTGAAGAAGTTCATGGGGGGAGGGGCCACGACGACCGAGGGGGGAGTCGGCGGCATGATGACAAAGAAGTTGATCGAATCCTGGATACGCCCCCGGTGGGAGTCCCACCTGTTGGATATTCTGCGGCAGGAGGGGGATGTCGATGCGGTCATCGTGTTTGGGGTGCCTCTTAATCACTTCACGGGGATTCCGAATCGGATTCAAGGGAAGCATGGGGTTCCCACGTTTTACTTTGACGGCGACGTGCCCGCAAGCTTGCCGCGTTTCCAGGGGTTTGCTTCGGGGTTTCGGATTTATGAGGGCGCGGACCTGACCGAGTATGCGGGATTCCTGTGCAATTCGCAGGGCGGTTCGGACGAGTTGCGGCAGATGGGCGCGCGCGCGGTGCAGGTGGTTCACTGGGGCGCGGATCCCGCGTTGTACGAGCCGATGGATGTCGAACAAGATCGCGACGTGTTTTTCTATGGCATCGGCGTCGAGTACCGCGAGACGTGGATTGAGGCGCTCTTGACGAAGCCCAGTCAGATGCTGCCGGAGGTTTCGTTTGCGGCGGGGGGCGGTGGATTCCCGCCGGGATTGGGGAACGCCGCGATGATCGGGTATGTGCCCTTCAATCGGCTTCGACGCGAATGTTGGCGCAGCCGGATCAATTTGAGCATCTCGCGACGCACGCACTCGGAACTGTTCGCCACGTCTACGGTGCGGCCGTTCGAGTTGGCGGCGATGGGCTGCTGCATGGTGGGGAATCCGCATGCGGGGATGGAGACGTGGTTCGAGTTGGGCAAAGAGATTGTGCTTGTGAACACGGCGGAAGAGGCCGCGGAGGTCTACCGCAGTTTGTTGGACGATCCGGCGCGGCGGAAGGCGATGGGGGAGGCGGCGCGCAATCGCGTGTTAGCGTGCCATACGCACCGGCATCGGGCGGCGGAGATTGCGCGGTTTGTGGGGAGTTGAGCGCCGGTACAAGACCGATCCACGCCTGTTCCTGTGCTATGATGGCTGAAACGGGAGACGTAGTATGAAACAATTGGCGATTGCGGCGTGCGTTGTCACGGTGTGTATTTTGGGCGTGGCGATGGGCCCGATTGTCGTGCGCGAACCCGCTGGGGTGGGCGTGCTCTACCCTCCGAACGCGGCCCCGTTGCGGGCTGCCGTTGAGCAGTACTTGACCGGCTCGGAAGCGCCTGAACTTCCCGCGCCGGTTGTTGCGCTCATCAGCCCTCACGCGAGTTTTCCCGCGAGCGGCGCGGTTTCCGCGTCGGCCTTCAAGCCGTTGAGAAAGGGTCAGTACAGCCGCGTAATTGTCATGGCACCGGCCATGACGTCGAAGTTTCGCGGGGGCTCCGTGCCGGACGTTCAATATTTTCGGACGCCGTTGGGGGACGTGCCCCTTGACGGTCCTGCCATCCGGCGGCTGACCATGTCGAGCATCGTGGAGATGCGCGCCGTGGTGTACAGGCCAGCGGCCTACACCGATCCCGAGGTGCGGCGTATCCCGTTGCACGAAACGGAGACGGCCATCGAAGTTGTGCTGCCGTTTTTGCAGGTGCAACTGGGGTCGTTCAAGCTTGTTCCCATCGTCTTGGGCGAATTCCCCGCGGTGAAAGGAGAAGGGATTGACGAGAAGTCGCTTGCCGCGACCGCCCGGGCGCTTCGTCCGATCTTCGACGAAAAGACGCTGCTTGTGGTGTGCTCGGACTTGACGCGGTATGGGGCAGTGCACAACTACACGCCATTCACGGAAGACATTCTCACGCATATCGGTGAATTGGACATGGAGGCAGTCAATGCCATTCAGACCCGCGATTACCGGGCCTTCATGAACTACCTCGAAACGACGAAGAATCCGATTTCGGGGGCCATGCCGATCGCGGTCATGCTCCTGCTTCTGCCGAAGTCTGCGCAAGGCATCTTGATGTCCTATGACGTCTCGGGGCGGATTACGGGTAACCTGAGGAATTCCGTGAGCTTCGCGTCCATCGACTTTTTCGATCGGGCGCGTCCTGCGGTGGCGGAATCGGCGCCGGAGGCCGAATCCAGCGGCGAGGTCGGCCCTTCCGCTGAAGCCAAGAAGGACGATGCTGCTCTTCCTGCTGAAGCCAAGAAGGAAGAAAAGCCGGCAGAGAATCCGCCGTCCAACGTCAAGGATGCGGAGGAAGCACCTCATGAAACTCCAGAGCGAACGGTTCCTAACTGAGGACGAGGAACGGCTCCTGCTTCGGATTGCCCGCGAGGCACTGGAGGAGTGGGTCCGGCATGGACGGCGCAAGGA
>JBAZRU010000825.1:0-2988 GCA_041662805.1 Candidatus Hydrogenedentales bacterium
CCCAACCTGCTGGACCTCATTCCGTGGGACTCGGAGCCAGAGGCCACGCTCAATCGCAAGAATCGGGAAGATGTCAAGGAACTAATCGCGTACGCCCACGGACTACACATGAAGTATTTCAGCTTCGCCAACGACTTCACGTATCACCCGTCCCTTCTGCGCGAGACCGGCGCAACGTTGTCGCCGAGCGACCCCAAGTTTTGGGAGGCCGTGAAGCTGAAATACCGCAAGCTGTTCACGGCGTTGCCCGAGCTAGATGGCGTCGAGCTGTGCAACGATGACATCTCCGGCTTTTGGGACGACTACAAGGCCTACGATGTCATGCACGAGACGCCGGAGTGCGACTGGTCGTACCCCAAGCGGTTTCGCACCTTCGTCAAGAACGTGCACGAGGTTGTGGCAGGTGAATTCGGCAAAACCTATTTCCATTTCACGTGGGCATTGACGCCACATGAGGTGCACAACCAGCCCGCCGTGTTCCGGGAGATCTTCACGAGCGAAATTCCTACGGACAACCTCTACCTCGTTCCGAAGATCACCGCCGCGGACCGTTGGTGGCATCAACCCTACAACCCCACCTTCAACCAAACACCGCATAAGACGGTCGTGTGCTTCGAGACGATGAACTACTACGAAACTGGAAGAACCAATCTCTTTCCCACGTTCTCCGGTCCGTATTTTCAGGCCGGGCTGCAATCCTTCCTATTGCCCGAGCAGTCGAACGTGTGCGGGATCGCCGCGCTTGCAGGCATGCCGCATGCCGGATGGGACACCACGGCGGCGCACGCCTATGTGCTCTATCGCCTCATGTGGGATCCCTACGAGTCCATGGACCAAATCGCGGAGGATTTCTGCGCAATCAATTTCGGCCCGGACGCGGCGAAGGACATGGCGCGCATCTACATGAAGACAGCCGCGGCCTATAAGTACGGGCTTCACATCGAGCCCGCATCCTATGGGCAGTTCAACTCGTTCCTCCACATGCGCGTCGGCACGTTTCCCGCCGATGGATATCCGAGCATTGATGGCGGCAAGGAACATCTCGCGTTTCTGCAGAAGCTCTACTTGCGGTGCAAGCCGTGGATTCCCGAGACGCTGGGCGACATCCAGCACGGCCTCGATCTAGCCGACGAGATGCTCGCCGAGTTTGAGAGCGTAAAGTCTCGCCTCGACCCCGCGCAGGCGCAGACCATTGCCGATCAATTGACAATGACACGGAATCTGATTCGAACGAACCTAGGGTATGTTGCGACGGCCTTTGCATATTTCGCGTACGGGGAAGAGCCGTCACCGGACCATCGCGAGAAATTGGCCCAGGCGTATGCTGAACTTGACGGAGCCCGCACGGTATTCATGAACACGCCCGGATACGGGTATCAGTTGTTCGGAGTCGACGTTCTGATGGACGTCGTGAAGGCGGATCTCGCAGACCACAAAGCCGCGAGGGAGGAACTCGCACGAAAGCCGACCCGCGCCGAACTGGATGCCACCATTGCAGATCAGCAAAAGCGCTATTTGGTAGTGCTTGAGTCGCGCGCAAATGAGGCCGTGAAGTTCGCCCACGTGGAAGTAATGGTCGACGGGTGCGACATCCTCTCCATTGCAGGCGACAAGTACGAGATCGAACATCTGCGCTGGGATTACCCCCAGGTTCGGAAGTTCGAGTTCCAAGGCCCGCTGCCGCGCGATATTGTCACCGTCATTCCCAAGGATATTCAGTCGCGCCCCATGCATCCGTTCGTACTCGAACAGCCCAGCCCCGAGAATGACTTCACGGTCCGCATCTATCTCGACGATCTGCCCGGCGGACAAGAGTGGATCAACTTCGATCTCTATTACGTCAAAGCATCGCCGGAGTCGTTGGGATTGCAGATCCCTTGGGGGAAATAAGGGGGCGCGCGCGAGTCGCTAGCAGCCTGGGTTGAGACTCTTGTGCCACGTGCGTACTCGCTGCACAAACGCCGGGATTTCGTGGCTAGCTGCGTCTACCCCAAAGTGGTCTTCAAGCTCCACCGATAGGTAGTCGATGAGCGCCTCATCGCTTTCCCCGTCCAGCACACGGCGAAGCAAGGGACTAAGCAAGCAGTCGTACTCATCGCGAGGGCTCGAGGGCTCACCCATCACGCCAAGGGGATCCCAATCGCAAAGCAAGCTACGGAGTTCGATCGAGAGGGTCTTTACCGTTCGTCTCAATTGCCTCTTCGTCCCGGAAACGTCTTGCTCGTTCAAAGTTGCGGAGTTGCCCTCATTGATTGTATCGCATCGACACTTGAACGCTCGTCCTCTCTCGAATTGGCATTCTGGTCCGCGATCTCGCGCACAAGCGCCTTCGTCACCGTACGCGAATAGTTGAATAAACCGAGAAGGAAGAGGAACACCGCCCCAGAGAGCGAGTTGGATGGAGTCTCAATGTCGAGAAAGAAATACGTACCGCAGTGCACCAGCGCCAAGAGATAGCCCAACCCGATACACATACCGTAGAAGCCAGAGGTTCGCGCGTTGCTTGTAACTACGCGGCGCATCCTATCCGATAAGCCATCCAAAGGCAGCAGAAAGTGCGGTAGCGCCCAATGCAAATAGCCCATGGTGAGCATCAACAGCGTGGACGCTACCGTCGCATCGAGCAACTTGTTGACGCTTTCCTGGGCGAGGTATTCGCGGAAGTCCCCTGAAACGCCAATGACCACAAATGCGAATAGCGCCCCGACGACGAACACGGCCCTTTGAAGGTGCTTCATACTTTGCCTTCCGTCCCATGCTGGTTTCGCATTGCTGCCTTCCCCATAGCGCTCGGCGTACTTGCCTCGCACGCCACCGCTGAAGTCATATTCCGCCGCCATGTCCGGGCTAGGGCTTTTCTTCTTCATAGTCTAGCCTCTACCTGTCGCGCACGACATTAATATCATACTCCTCCCAAATACCTGCAAGCTACCCGCCTTTCAAAGTTTTGGCTACACGCATCTCGTATATGCCCAAGAATGGCAAATA
>JBAZRU010000826.1:0-2982 GCA_041662805.1 Candidatus Hydrogenedentales bacterium
TCGCAGATGATGAGGCGTGCGCCTTCGCGGGCTAGCGCCAAGGCGGTTTCACGCCCAATGCCGCTTGCCGCACCGGTGACCAAAGCGACCTTACCACGAATTTCTCGCATATGAATCATTCCCTTGGAGTAGACTCAGAGAGATGGACAGCAGGGCGCACCGAGCCTGTGGGTGAACGCAGGCGTAACGGTAGCGCACCGTGGAGCGCGCGTCAATGGGTGACACATGGACCATGAAGGACCGATAAGGTTGGCGAGCTTTCTGGCCGTGTTCGCGGCGATGGCGCTGTGGGAACTCGCGTCGCCACGCCGTGTGCCGCACGTGCCGAAGGGATATCGCTGGTTTGCCAATTTGATGCTCGTGGCCGTGGGGACGGGCGTGGTCCGCATAGTGCTCCCGATGGCGGCGGTGGGCGCGGCGGAATGGGCGCGCGCTCGCGGGTGGGGGCTATTCAATCTTTGGGACGCGCCCGCGTGGGCCAGTTGGGGCGTTTCGGTTGCCGCGCTCGATTTCGCTATTTATGAGCAGCACGTCGTGTTTCACAGAGTGCCCGTGCTGTGGCGGCTACACAAAGTGCATCACGCGGACGTGGACATCGATGTGACGACGGGGCTGCGCTTTCACCCCTTGGAGATTCTGCTCTCCATGGCGATCAAGATGGGGGTGGTGATTGCGTTGGGTGCGCCGGCCGGGGCGGTCGTCGTGTTTGAAGTTGTGTTGAACGCGACGTCGATGTTCAATCACAGCAACGTGAAGATTCCTTTCACATTGGATCGCGTCCTCCGATTGATCGTCGTCACGCCGGATATGCATCGCGTGCACCACTCCGTCGATGTACGCGAACACAACCGTAATTTCGGGTTCAATGTGCCGTGGTGGGACCGCTTGTGCGGGACGTATCAGGCGCAACCCGGCGCGGGGCATGATGGTATGGCTATTGGGCTGGCGCAGTATCAGGGTGTTCTTCGTCAAACGTTGGGATGGTTGCTAACGCTGCCGTTTCGCGGTGCTTCGCGTTAATCGCGCTGCTCAGCCCGGTTGCTGCCATTCGATATGAATTGACTGCGGGGTTCCTTCGCCGCCCGCGTTGTTGACGGAGAAATAGCGCGAGATGTTGTCGTAGGAGATCTCTTGGCCATTCTGCCACACGCGGACGGAGGCGAGGCCCATGGGAATGAAGATGACCGTGGGCGCGGTCGATTCGTTGGCGGTGTAGGTCAAGTCGAACGATTGTTCTTCGAGAGACCATTCGGGGCTATCGCCGGCGATGCGCTGGGGGTACATCCGCGAGATCGCAAGGAGCGTTGGCGTTTCGTCGCCGTTCTCGTCCACGAGCCCATAGCCATCGTCATGTGCGACGTCGTAGGACCAGTAGGCCCAGCCGACTTGGTAATGGTCGAAGAGCTCCAATAAGTCGTTGAGATACTGGAAGTCGGAGTCGGCATGTCCATGAATTCCGAATTCGCCGAAGAATAGCGGTGTGTCGAACGCGCACGCGTCGTCGACGCGCATCTTCACGGCGCGCTCGGTCCATTGCTTGGAGAATTCGGGATACCCCAGGCCGAATTGGCTGAGCAATTCGTAGTAGTGCGGCGCGTACACGCTGCCTGACTGCGGGTTGAACGCGAGCTTTGTCTTGAGTCCGCCCGACGTAAGAATGCGCGGTTCGAAGTAGAGAGGCGTGTCGAATCCGTTCGCCGCGTGCATGGTCTGGACGTCGTCGTAGAACCGTGAAAGCGAGGTTGGCTCAAAGCGAACGTCGTTGCCGCCGTAGGGTTCGTTCATGATGTCGAGACCGATGACGTTGGGGAGGTCATCGACCCGATTAAGCAAGTGCTCGACCATAGCTACGTACTTCGCTTTGAGGTCATCGCTGGCCCAGAAGTTGTTGAAGCATGCGATGACCGCTGGTTGGAGGTAATTGAGGTTCCATGGCTGCTGCGGTGTGAATGACGCGCCGTCGTCGCGGATGGCCCATTCAGGGAAACCGTCGCCGCCGTACCGTCCGCTGTAGAGGTCCTGGTGGAGATCGACGATGACGTCAATGCCCAAGTCTTCAAGCCACCCGATACGCTCGACGGTCGCGTCCAGGTACGCCTCGTCGTATACGCCCTCGACCGGCTCGATGGCCTCCCAGAACACGAGGTAACGCACGACGTTGAATCCCCAATCGTTCAGGCGGGCGAGGTCGTCTTGGGTTTGCCACGGGAGGAAGTCCGCGCTGTACTTGGAGTATGTGGACACGTTGACGCCATGGTAGATGACGATACGGTTTTCCGCGTCGCGGAGGTAGGGGGCGAGGAGGGGGCTGTCGCAGCCCACGAGAAAGAACACGGAGATGAGTGCGGCGATGGAAATGCTGAGACGGTGCGCAGCCATGGCGTTCCCCTCGATCCTCGGCGCCTAAAGAACAGCTTACCACAGAGACGGGTGCTCGTTCGTGACAAACTACGATTCGGCTAGATGCGTTTCTCCATGAGGTAGTTGATGAAGCGCACGCCGTTGCGTGTGACCTGCTGTTCCGCGCAGACAGTGAAGCCGTGATTCTCTAGGAACGGTCGCGCTGTAATGCTGGCCTCCGTGAATAGGCGCCTGAGGCCCATCGCTTTGGCGTGCTTCTCGCACCGGGCCAACAGTGCGCTTCCTATACCAATCCCCTGGTGCTCGGCGTGGCAGTAGATGCAGTCAATGCATCCCCTAGGTTGGAGATCGATAAAGCCGACGATCTTGCCGTCCATCTCCGCCACATAGGTGTAGAGATTCTCCAGGCGATCCCGCCACTCCTCCACGTCGATGTCGTCGGGAGCCCACACCGCTATCTGTTCGGGTGCGTAGTCGCGACTGTTCACGCGTCGAACAGTCTCCACGTACAAACGGACTATCGCCTCAGTATCGTCCAGCACAAAATCTCGAATAAACACGTACTCTCCTTTGCTCTCACCTTCGCCGCGCGACTTCATTCGCGTAGGTCCGCCCCAGCGT
>JBAZRU010000827.1:0-2982 GCA_041662805.1 Candidatus Hydrogenedentales bacterium
TGGATTTGCGGGATAATTATTCAGTACTGCATCTGCAAACGGCAGATTGTCCCGGAGTTGCCCCGTGTTGCCGTGTTTTGCCCACATTCTACAGGACGGTTTCCCTCCCCTTGGGAAGAGACTTTCTTGCCAAATCCAAGACAGTGACCCAGCGAAGAGGGTCCTTTGTCATGAGCCCCAAAATGTATTGGGTATCATGTCCTGTGTTTATCACATACTCAACCGAAGAGCGTGGGCCCAGGGGGGTCCACCTTATTGCTTTTCTCGCGTCAACTATTGCTTCGATCTGGATATTCCTCACGCATAGTCCTTTAGCGGAGCAGACAAAAGACACGAGGAGACGGCGATTTGTCATCCGAACTCGCAGAAATGCCATCAACGACACACGTTGCCTGTCAAAGTAACCTGTCATTGAATCTGAAGACTCGCACAGGACGATCTCCTCGTCTCCCAACGGCTGGCATATTTCTCGAATATGCCCATTGAAGCAACGACGCGCTCCAATGGAGTCGACGTGAAACACGTACAACAGGCACATTCCAAGCGGTGCGTATACTCCGGCGCATAACACTAGCCACTCAATCACGCTGTCATACTTGGGGCTCAGTAGGCCCCCGATTTGGAGACAAACAAGTAGGACCGTGCTCCCCGCGAGGCAGCGCGCGAGAATGGGGAGGGCCCAGTCGGCTTTCTCTAACGCACTAAGGAGCAACTTATGCATATACAACCACAATGTTCATTAAACACCTGCTCTTCACCACTTGAGACTAGAGAGCCGAACAGGACAATAAAGGGACATCCATGATAGGTACTTCAGTTTCCGATGGGCCTTTCCATTCACGATAGTGTTTCTCGCCGACGGTACAAAGTTGGTGACTCTCCTGAGTAACGGGCTCCCTTTGATTACTAGAATAGACCGTCTTTTGCCAACATCTTTAGTTCAACCGCATATACCATTGGTGTAGGGTTGCGATTCCTCTGCATTTCAAGATCGCTTCTAATTTGTTGGTCCGTCATAGTTGCAGCCCCCATCTTTACGATTGATAGACTTCTGATGACTTCATCACGCTTGCCTCCGAGCGATTCTCTATCTGTCTTCTCAAGCAAAGGGAGAAGGCGATCTATCGTCTCAATGAGGTCCTTCACGCGTACCTCCTTCATATCGCACTCCACCTTAAGCAAAAGGGCACCGACATCGCCGTTGTCTCTGCGTAGCCTCATGGATGAGACATCGCGTACTTCTTCGATGCGGTTTGCAAGATAGAGAGAGTTGACGTACTCGAATCGCGCCATGGGTGTTGCGCAGGAATCATACGCGGCGATCAACGTTCTTGGTGCGGCGCTAGGACTGGACTGCGTTTTCGTGGTTGTGTACTTGACAAGGAACACGGCAATTAGGACAGTCATGCAGGCGATGCCCAATAACGAATGGCGGTAGCTATGCCTCATATACATCGGTTTCGTTTCTTTACGACCACTATCGCTCTTCCCTGACATATTCAACACGAGTGGCAAATTTGTGGACATGGAAATGGCGCGGACTTTTCGCCGCGCCATGACAACATCATTCCGTCTCCAGAGATGCTATGAACCGATCGGACTTACTGCTTGCTCAGATCGCGGTAATACAGATCCTTCGCTTCGACGGTCATCTGGTCGTTGTGGCACTGCAATGCAAAGTGGCCGGTCTTGTATTCGCTGTCTTTCCAGTCGGTCACTTGCTCGTCGTTCACCCATATCGTGATGTGGTCACCGACGGCCTTGACGCGCATGGTGAACCATTCCCCATCCTTCGCGAGGAGCTTCGATGCCTTGCCTGTCGGCGTGCCCGGTTTCCACAGCCACCCGGTGAACGCATCTGTGTCGTTGCAAATCTGCGCCTCGTAACCGCGCGGGAAATCGTCGGGTTTGTCATCCGGCGGATTGGCGCGGAAGTAAAGCCCGCTGTTCGCGGTCTTCCCCTGGCTGGTGATACGAAATGTGCCCTTGACCTCAAGATCGGTCAACTCAGGCTCCGCGTACAGATGCCCTTGTCCGCCCGCCGATTGGCCGATAATGACACCTTTCTCGATTTTCCATTTGGCGCTGCCATGAGCTGTCCACCCGTCAAGGCTGTCGCCCTTGATCAACGGAGTCCAGCCTTCTTCCTTCTCAGCCGCGGACGTGGTGGCTATGGTCTGGCTCGCCGCCACTATTGCAGTGACCGCAACGGCGCAAAGCATGTATCGAAGCGTACGCATGTGCTCATCCTCTCTTTGTTCAATTCGGTGAATGCCTACTAATAAAGGGACAGACTACTTTTTAATCTCTTCCACTCCTGCCCCGTCTTCTTCTTGCGGCCGCGTCGGTTTGGGCCAAGGACGCGACCGAGCAGGGATTCAAGCCGCGTGAGAAATGCGGGCGTGCCACACGGTCTGCCCGTATGCGTCTGTCGGCGGATGCGGGTAACAGCATCTTCGTCTTCCTCGTTGCGCAGCCACGTCGCCCAGTCGTCTACGACGCCCTTCGCAGGAAACTCGTTCGATAGTAGCGCATCGGCGCACAATCCGCAATGGGCCGCCGCGCTCGACCACGGATAGTCTTCTGCCCGCTCCACCATCCCCGCGCGAACTGGGTTGCGTTCCACGTAGCGCACCGCAGCCCACAAATGCGATTCGTCCAATACGCACGAATAGAAACGCCCCTGCCACACGTGACCGCTTAGACCGGTCCGCGTGTTAAATCGCATCGCGTACACGGTATGAGCATCGCGCAACCCCTTCGCCAGCGAATCCTCCCGCTCCGGAACGACGACAAGGTGGACGTGATTGGTCATCAGGCAATATGCCCAAATCGACAAGCCGCGTCGCTCTGCATACTGCTTCAGAAATCGCAAATACGCCCGGCGATCCTCGTCGTCCTCGAACACATCCGCAAGCCGATTCCCCCGCTGCGTCACATGATGCGGGAACCCCGGCACAACGACTCGAGCAAACCTACTCA
>JBAZRU010000828.1:0-2110 GCA_041662805.1 Candidatus Hydrogenedentales bacterium
CGGGCGCGCAGTGAAGCGACTGCGAACCCCAGGTCGGAAGCCAGCTCCTTCAGCATGTCTCTTTCCGCTGTGCTGCGAACCCCAGGCTCGGCCGTGTATACAGTGGCAATCCCCACCGTTTCCCCTACGACGCAGAGGGGAAAGGTGATGCGAACCGTGTTTCCGCGCCGCATGGCCTCCCTTTCCCAAGGCTCCGAATAGTCTGCCCGCTTGCCGGCGATCTGCGCGCGCAATATATCCACGCGAATGGTCTCACAGGGAAGCCCCGAGTTTTCGCCGGAAGTACGCGAACCCTTCCGGACGTACGGCGGGAGTGCCGTCTCGAATCCGTTCTGCGCGATCACGAGCATGCGTGTTTCATCGCTTGGGTCATCAAGCGCGATCCATACCATCGGGAAACCACCGAACTCCACGAGAACTCGCGAAACCTCCGAAAGAAACTGGTTCTCGTCGGCCATGCGCACGACAAGTTGATTGCACTCGCTTAATAGGCGGAGACTGCGATTTAGCTGGCGCAATTCGCTCTCGGCGCTCTCGCGCTTGGTCACTTCCGTCTGCAGCCACGTATTCGCCAACGCGAGTTCGATCGTTCGATCTTCGACGCGCTGCTCCAATTCCGCATGCGCCTTCTCGATCGCGTTTTGCGCTTCTTTCTGAAGCGTGATATCGCGCACGGTAGCCAAGAGGAACATGCGGTCTCCGCTATCTACTCGCGTCAACAAAACGGAGGCGGGAAACACTTTGCCTTCGAGATTCTTGTGTGTCCACTCAAAGAACACGTTGCCTTCACACATCGCAGCTTCGATTCTCTCTTTGGCCACCTCCGACGATAGCCTTCCTTCGGGCTGATACTCGGGAGAGATGTCTTGCGGCCCATACAAGACACAGGCTGCTTCATTCGCGAAACCGAACATCTCGGCGCTCGCGGGATTGCACGACGCGAATCGCCACAAAGGCGGCTCGAGGATCATGATGGCGTCGCGCGAACCTCGAAACAGCAGCCGGTAGCGCTCTTCGCTTTCAATCAGATTCTGCTCTACGCGCCGGCGCTCGGTGATGTCCCTTATGATGCCCACCGCATTCCAGCGCTCTCGATGCTTGACGCCCGAGACCGTGACTTCCACCGGAAGTGTGTGGCCGTCTTTGTGAAGCGCGGTAAGTTCGAGGGCTTTTCCGATGACGGGGCCCGTGCCGAATTGTCTGAATTCCGCGACGCCATTCTCGTATAAAGGGCGATAGTGCGCCGGGGCCAGTAAGCTGTGAAGATCGCGCCCTATCGCCTCATTCGCTGACCAACCGAATGTACGCTCGGCAGCGCGATTGTAGAAGGCGATCTTCCCTTCCGCGTCCATCAAGACGATTGCATCTTGAGCGACATCGGTAATTACGCGGAGATTCTCTTCGCTCACGCGCAAGGCGTCCTGGGTACGCAGGCGCGCGGTCGCGTCATGTGCGTATATCAGCCTTCCCCAAATAGAGCCCTCCCGGCGGGAAAGAGGTATTGAAGTGACCTCAAAAATCGCCTTGCCTAACACTAGCTTGGCGGGCGCACAAACGCTCTTCAGCGCGGCAAGGAGCAGAGGGCATTCTTCGCGAGGGTGAGAATCCTCGCAGAACGCCTCGTGGCAATCTCGATTGAGAAGCTGAGCGTAAGTTGCTTTTGTCTGCCGCGCCGTCGCTTCGTTGCACTGCACAATCTTGCCTTCGAGATTCACGGAAATCAGTGGGTCTTCGAATGCGTCGAAAATCGTCCGAAACTGCTCGACAATCGCCCTGCTCGCCCCGGCATCGAGCATTGCCCGCCGGTATTCCCCGGCGCGCTGTACGGAACACGACAACAATTCGGGATTGTAGGGCTTCTCCAGGAAATCGAACGCCCCAAGCTTGATCGCCCTCACGGCCTTTTCAACGTCTCCCAATCCGGTCAAGACGATTGGGATTACATTCCAGCCGGCTTCTTGAATTGTGGCAAGTACCTGAAACCCGTCCAGCTCAGGCATGTCCAGATCGATCAAGGCAACATCGAAACCGCCCTTTCGCATCGCCTCAACGGCCGCTTCACCATCCGGGAAGGTCGAACACGTGTAGCCTTCTTCTTGGAGGTTGCGTG
>JBAZRU010000828.1:2120-2980 GCA_041662805.1 Candidatus Hydrogenedentales bacterium
GAGGTCCCGAATGTGTTCATCATCGTCGGCAATCAGTATGGCGCCGCTCTTGCCGATGCCAGGACTCCCTCTCCTCTTCGATACAGATGAAATTGAGCCATGCGATGGAGATTGCTCATTTGGGACCTGCTCCGCCGCTCTTCATGGACTCGGCAGTGTCCGAAACGCACTCCTGGGATTGATATATAACCTTGCTTAGGTCCGCAGCCAGACACCCTTCCACTTGGAGACTACGCCCCCTCCCGTGCTCTGTCAAGTGAATTGACGCCTGCGCGAACGGCCTCGTGTAAACGTTTTGCCCGGGGGCGGCATCGGATACAATACGGTGAAGCATGCGGACTGCATGGCGCGAAAGCCAACCCGACAGGAGGTACATGCCGTGGGACTGTTCGACAAACTGCGTGGCGAACTGATTGACATCATTGAGTGGCTCGATCCATCGCAGAACACCATGGTGTACCGGTTCGAGCGCCGGGACAACGAGATCAAGTACGGCGCGCAATTGATTGTGCGCGAATCCCAGGTCGCGGTGTTCATCAATCAGGGCAAGCTGGCCGACGTGTTCGGCCCCGGCCAATACACGCTTGAAACCGAGAACCTGCCCCTCCTCACGACGTTGCTGTCGTGGCCTTACGGCTTCCACAGCCCGTTCAAAGCCGAGGTCTATTTCGTCAACACGCGCCAATTCACGGATCTGAAATGGGGCACGAAGAACCCCATCATGCTGCGCGACCCGGAGTTCGGACCCGTGCGGTTGCGGGCCTTCGGCACGTACTGCATGCAGGTCGTGTATGCGCCGACGTTTCTGAAAGAGGTCGTGGGCACCGACGGCGAGTTCACGACGGAACAGATCACGGACC
>JBAZRU010000829.1:0-2978 GCA_041662805.1 Candidatus Hydrogenedentales bacterium
ACACCGAAAGGAATTCCAGCCCCGTCAATGCCTTGAGGTGGCGCATACCTTGATCGGTTAGGTCCGGCAATCGAACGGTGAGTTCTTTCAGGCCCGTCAATTCGCTGAGATGCGGCATGATGGTGTTGTCCGAATAGGGCCGGATGTCTTCGTGGCAAGAAATCTCGAGCGCGTACAGGTCATCCGGTTTCAGGCGCGCGAGAGCCGACAGGTCGCCCTGTATCGCTTGCCCGCTGATGATTAGTTTCACCTTCGCGTCCACGGGGACGGCGACATTTCCCTGCGCCGCCGCGAGAACGTCCCAGGAGTCCACGGCGCTGTAATTCGGGCTGAGGCGATGGCGAAGGACGGTTGGCGTGGTGCGCGTATACAGCATGCCAATGGCGCGATCCCTGGGAAAGCGGATGACTCGCGTCGCTGTCGGCTGTTGCTGGGGCGCGGCCGCTACGCTGTCCGCCGCGGTTAGGCGAACAGGTGACGGTTGCGCACCATGTGGATTCAACTGGGAAGGCGGTTCGGCGGCCGGTGCAAGCACTGCACTCTCGACGGGCTCAGACGTGGTCAGGATGATCCCCGGGACGCATAGTATCCCAAGGAGCAAAAGCACAAACACAGAAGCCAACGAGAGCCTTGCTTTTGGCGCCGCTTCGGATGCCAGCGCAGTCAGCCTGCCTTTGAGGTCGCCGAACGATTCGGCGACAAGCAGCGGGGGAGAAGTCAGCGGGCGCGTGCTCATGGAGAGTTGCGCTGCATCGCAGATGGCGCTGGCGTAGGCACTCGGGCGTGCGTTGCTCGCGGCCAACACCAGGGCGTCACACGCCTTCTCGCGTTCGAATAGGATGCGCCGTCTCACCAAGTGCACCACGGGGTGAAAGAAATAGAGCGCATCGCAGATGCAGAGGACAAATCCGAGCAGCGAATCCCGCCGGCGCACGTGGGCAAATTCGTGGGCGAGCACTGCAAGCAGACTATGCCGGTTCGCCTTCTGTACGAATGTCTTTGGAAGCACGACCAGGGGCTGGCGCACGCCGCACGTGAAAGGCGAGACCTCGGCGTCGGTCACCACCAACCGCGGCACATATTTCAATCCCAGCAATGCGGCCGCCTTGTTGGCGGCATCCACAAGCGGGCCTTCGATCACGCGTGTGCTGTCCGCAACAAGGCGCCGCATCCAGAACCATCCGCGCGCCATGCGAAGCGACAGGACAAGAACGCCGATTCCCCACACGGTCAGGGCAACCAGCGGCCACTTGATGCTAGTCCGAACCGCTGTTTCGCTGGAAGCGAGGAGCGGGCTGTCATGCGTAGCGGCAACATATACCTGTTGTCTATCCGAGTTCCACGGCGAGACGATCTCGTCTGACAGCGTGGACGAAGAACTGCTCTCGGCAATTGCGGCCGCTTCATGAACGGACGGGGCCGGAAGGACGGGAACGGTGATGCACACGAACGGCATAACCAGCAGTCGCAGAGGAACGAGCATCCAGAGCCAGAACCGCAGAGAGGCTGGGGCGTTCTTTAGTAGCCTCGCGAGAATGAGTACCGCAAAGGCGAGTAGTGCACTTTGCCAGACGGCCGGCCACAGAGAGCCGAGCCACTGCGACGCGAGATCGTTAGCCGACGCGATGTGCACTTCCATTTCACCGCCTCCCTTCGTTCTTTTCGATCTCCCTCACGATGTCTCGTAGCTTGTTAGCCTGAGCTTCGGTCAAGCCGGTGGAGTCGGCGAGATAGGCCAAGAAAGGCGCTGCCGACCCGTCAAGTACCTTTTCAACGAATTGGCCGATGAGCCTTGTCATGACCTTGGACTGTTCTTCTTTTCCCCAGAATCGAAAGACACCGTCCACCTTCTTGCGCGTGAGGAATCCCTTTGTGTGCAGCCGCTGCACCACCGTCAGCACGGTGGTGCGGGCGCACGCGCGGTCCGCGGCGATCAGGTCGACAAGTTCCTGGACCGTGCTTCCGGGTGTTTGCCAGACCAATTTCAAGACGTCCAGTTCCAGTTCGCCAAGTCCGTGATGTTTCTTAAGCATGCCCACCCTTTACGCCGGGGACTCGTTTGAAACGACCCCTTGTCGGAACGGTGTTTCGCTGTTGACTACGTCTGTCGTCTTAAATTTACTACGAACGTAGTCAAAAGTCAAGCGCTCGTTGCACATCGGGAAGGCGAACGAGGAATTGGGGCGCGCGCTACTTCTTTCCGAGCGAGCCTTCGCCTTTCCATTCGGGCACGGCGTTCATCGCGTCGATGAAGTTGTGGACGACGTCGGTGTGGCAGTCCTCCTGCCAGCCGCCGCGTTTGTCGCGCCCGGGGAGGGGCATATCGTTCGGGCATCCGTCTTCGTCGATGGCGTAGGTGATCCAATTGAGGTTGCGGTACGCCATGTCCTTGTACTTTTCGCCCCCGCCCGCTGCATAGAACATGGCCGCGATCCCGCCCAACTTGGACGCGGCCCCGCTCCATTGACGGCGGTCGTAGTCCTGTTCGACGGGAAGCACGACGCCACCGATGTAGGATGTAGACAGATTCTCAATCGTGAAGGTGATCAGCTTTTCCGCGAGTGCGCGCCAGTCCGGGTCCAACGCTTCTTTCTTCTCGATGAGATAGCGGGCCATTTCCTGCGGCGCCCACGAGGTTCGATTGTCTTCCTCGTGATGGTCCTCGAAGAATTGCATCCAATGATTCTGTCCCTGTGCATCCGGGGCGGGGATCTGAACTTCCTTAATCCACTTCCACAGCGCATCCCGCGGCTGCTGAAACTCCGAGTGGCCTTTCGCGATCAACTCGTCGAACAGACGCAGAATGAAGACCATGTTGCCGTTGCGTTCACCCCAATGCTGTCCCGTCACGGAGTCCACGCGGAACGGCCACGGCGCATGATCGGAATCGCCCTCGCGCATGTTCTTGGCCAGCAGCTTTGCGTTGTGCATCGCCTGATCCATATACCGCTGGTCTTGCGTCGCGTCATACAACGTGA
>JBAZRU010000830.1:0-2967 GCA_041662805.1 Candidatus Hydrogenedentales bacterium
AGATAAACGCCCCCGCGAAGTCCGGCTCTTTCGCAAAGGCTTCCCACTCCGTCTTGAGCAATTTGGCCTGAAAAGGCTCGCCGGGAAAGTAGGAGGTCTTAAGACCCAGTAACGCCCATGACCCAAACTCGGTAACCAGGATTGGTTTGTCCGGGTGCTGTTCGCGGAGTTGTGCAAAGCGAGACCGAATGATTTCCGGGGCTGCCACGAGGCCTTTCACGTCAGGCGGGGTCACGCCAAGATACACATTCACCGAGTTGAGATCGGTTTTGTCCAGCACCACGTCCCTGGGCCATTCATTACTCGGTTCAATGATTGGGCGTGTGGAGTCCAGCCCTCGCGCAAAGTCCACCAACTCAAGGTTTCCCTTAGCCACCATTCTTGAAATGCGATCGTACTCTTCCCCCTTTTCGCGTGGGAAGATGCGATTCTCATTGCTAACGCTCCAGAAGACAATGCTGGGATGATTGCCGAGCGTGCGAATCATCTCTTCGAGTTGCGTGCGCGCTGCATCCAAGTTCTTGTTGGAGTGCCCGATTCGGCCCCACTGGTACAACGGCACCTCGCAGACGGCAAGAAAACCCCACCGATCCAACGCGGCGTAGGTGTCGGGCGAGTAAGGGTAGTGACAACGAAGTGCGTTGGCTCCCAGGTCCTTTATCAGGGCCAAATCGCGCTCCAGCCCCATGCCTTCTGTCGTCATCCCGGAGTGGGGGTAGTTCTCGTAGCGATTGACTCCTTTGATCAAGATAGGCTTTCCGTTCAACAAAAGTTGATGGGCGGTGACCGTGACGGTACGGATACCTATGGGGGATTGCCACGTGTCACGAAGCAGATTGTCCGCAGTCTCTCTCAACTCGATTGCAAGATCGTAGAGATAGGGATCGTCCGGCGACCACCGCCGCGCACCAGGAACGGGCAGAGTCACTTCCGCCTGCAACGAATCTGCGGGAAGCTCCATGCGCACAGATGTCACCTCCGCCTGGCCCGCATCTCGTAAACGAGCGACGACATAGAACGCAGACGCGGGGTGGGAGGCTGTCGTCGTCTCAATGCGTGCACGCACGAGCGAGGGTTCGGCCATTGCATCCGTAGTGACAGTCACGGACTCTATGTGAGCGCGATCTCGTACGCGCAGTCGTACAGAACGGTAAAGTCCACCGTGATGCCACCAATCGTGACGCTCCATAGGGACTCGCTCCAGGAGTGATTTATTGTCCACGGAGACAGCAAATACATTCTCTTCCCCAAAGCGGAGGAAGCCGTGAACGGGAAGGTTAAACTGTGTATAGCCCCCCTCGTGGACACCTGCCTTGGAGCCGTTCACGTACAGCACGGTCCGGTAATTGGCGCCGTCCGAGACAAATTCTACGTCACGGTTCTCCCATTCCCGAGGGATCAGGACCGTCCTGCGATACCATCCCTGTCCTTCGTAACTCCAGAGGTCCTCGAACTGCGTGTTCCAACTCCCGGGCACGTCGATCTTCCACCAAAGCGAATCGTCGAAGCCCGGCATAATCCAGCCGAAGTGTTCTGCATCGTTGGCCTCCGAGGCCGGCAAGGGACTCTTAAGTCCTTCCTGAAGAAATACATGGTTCGCTTCGATTTCCTCAAACGCAGGAAAGAAGTTCCAGATTCCGTCCAGGCTCACGGAGATGGGCAGGCCTTCAGTAGGTGACGGTATCGGAGTGGCAACGGGCTCCGCCGCTACTCCAGGTAACACCAGGACTCCCCAAAAGGCCCACAGAGACATCCGGGACATGGCCACCACCTCCCTGCCGCGCGGCAATGTTCAAGACGCGCCCGACGATCCGGCGCGAAAAGAACAGCGCAATTGCCTGTCAAGAAACCGAATCGGCCTTCCTCGTCAAGATGCACTCATCGCCACCCATCGACGGAACACAAGCAACGCCGCAAGATCGATCAAACGGACTCCGGCATGGCAGAGCTTTTGCGGGCTCTGCGTGAGCACGGCAGAGCCTCATTGATTCAGATTGATGGACTCCGCCGGGATGCAGATCAAATTGGCTCGCACATGACCACCGTGATCGGTGCTGCACAGGGCATAGACTGAACCATCTCCTCCGAGCGCAATCGAATTGACGTTCAGCGGGCGCTGGCCATCGCGCAAGAAGACTGCCCCGTGGTCGATATACTTGGCGGCCGGAATGTCATACGTTATCAGGTGCAGGTCTTCGAGTCCTTTCGCCTCGCCCTTACCGGTGCTGTCCTTGCCGGTGACGCGCTTCCCGTCTTCGTAAATGGGCCCGCCCGTGAGGTAATAGAGCGTCCGGCCGTCCGGTCCCAACGTGAAGCCGAGGTAACCGTAGCTGAATTGGTCGTACATGCCGCTGCGCTTCGACGGTAAAGAGGTAATACGATCGAGCACATCAACTCGCTCTGCCTTTGGATCGAAGCGGAACAAGTAGCCCGAGTTGCCATGGACCCCGTAAAACGCCTTCTCCGCCGCGCACCAGACAGTCTGTCGCCAGTTGTAGGCCATGTGCCCCGGAGAACTTGGCTCGTACAGCCCGAAGTAATCCTTCTTCATGGTGTCGCCTTTGACGGGATCGATCGCCTGGCGGTCGTAGTCATACCGGAGTATCTCGCCGTCGCCGGTGGTGAAGTACACGGCGCCGTCGTCGGGATTGACTGCGAGCGACCGGCAAATGGTCCGGTATCGCTCCCCCTTCCCGTTCTCGCCGTCAAGGCACATTGCCCCCAAGTCCTTCATCTCTTTCGTCGCCACGTCATACGTAACGAAGTGGCCGGTAGGCCAGGTGAGTCCGTAAAGCCGGGCCCGCTGGACATCCATGGTCATGGTGATGATTCCCTCGCCACTCAGAGCAATTCCGAAATCGTCGACCTTCCCTGTAGCGAGATCATAGGCCAGAAAATGCCCACCCTGGTACGGTTTCCAGCCCGCCGGCGGCGGTCCAATCATCTCCGTGTCGTTGACGAACACGT
>JBAZRU010000831.1:0-2966 GCA_041662805.1 Candidatus Hydrogenedentales bacterium
GGACTTCGCTTCACGCGCGGCGCTCGAAGACAACTCCAGACCAAGGTAGCTCCGTGGCTTGATGTGGTTGAAGAAGTTGCCATCGCCACACCCGATGTCGAGAACGTCGTCGGCGCAGGAAATCTCCGCAGCTGAGACCGAGAACTCCTGCTTCTCCTTGATGTAGTACCAGTCGCGTTCGCGAAGGCGAGCGTAGAAATCTCCGTCGCCCGCCACGGCTGGCACGAAGAAACGCAAATCGCAGTCTTGGCATTTCGCGATAGCGAGTTGCGATACTCCGTGAAAGTATCTCGTGACGTCGATCAACAGACTGTCTTGGTACAACTCCCTCAGAGCGGCCACATCGACGGTCTCCTGGCAGGAAAGGGCGCCGCTGCCACACAATGGACAAACCAGCCCAGAAAGTATCGAGTCAGGCGCTTGGATGTGGCTAGCAGTGCAGTTATCGGTATTCATTGGCGTTCCGCAGATTGGAAGTTATCGTCTGAACTACGGGCTACACTGAATTCGGGTTCCCAACCAGGTCATCGGAATCCGGATTGCCCAACCAGGCGGAAAGAAGCCTCAAATCCTCGAACTCCTCCAATTTCGAGCCTCCCGACAGGGTCAGTTCCGCGTTCAATGTTGCACTTGCGTCCTTGGCAAAGCCAAAGCGCATGCATTTTGCTTTCAGCGGCCGTTGCATAAACAGGCCATAGGAATACCGCCTCGCCAATTCGGTCTGCGCCTCCGTGGGCGCGGGAATCGTCGTGAGCCTACTCAAGCGATCCAGGTATTCCTCGCGGCTGCTTGAGTCCACCGTAAATCCAAAGCCATCGTATCGCCCGGTGCCTGCCGTGAGCACGGTCTTGCCGAATATTGCCGCCTCAAGACCGACAGTGCCTCGCACAGTGAGGCAATAGTCCATCAGACTGAACAGCGAAAAAGTGGAAACCGGCGTGTCGGGCGGCATGAACTTCACGTGCGGAGGAAGCTCCTTGACGGCATCGCGAAGCGCAACAACCTCGGAGAATTCGCCGACATAGTTCTCGCGGCGGTTCTTCACCAGGTTTGCCGGATGTACCTTCACGATCCAGTTCAGCGACGTGTTCTTGACTGCGGCCCGGATCACTTCAATGAACCACTCACGATAGTCGGAGAACAGATCCTTTCCCCAGAAGAACGATGCATCCCAGAAGATATGCGGGAATATCACGGCGGTTGGCTTGTCCGGATCGAGTCCGAGATCGGCCACTAGCTTGTCGCGATCGATGATCCGCTTGTTGGTTTGGGTTCCCACCGCGTCGTACCATAGTCCGTCTCGATAGCACTCCTCCAACTCACCCCGTAGCGCATCCCAGTGCGACGAAGTCCAGGGCATTTCCTTCAATTGACTCCAAAATGCGCGCGACGGCATGCCGGGATGAACGTCCCGGTTGTGGTTGCCATAACGCTTGCTGAGCAGCGATCCGCCCCGATGGGCAGCATTCCATGTTGTCGCTCTTGCGCCCGAGGCGAGCGCGGCATCGAACAGTTCTCCATCCGGCGTGTAGCCGCGGTCGTAAAAGCAGACTAGGGACGGCTTGACTAACGAGATCAGGTGCCGAGCCCGCTCGGCGGCTTGCCGTGACGCCGTCAGCGCTTCGACCAACGCAGCATGGATTTCTGGATCAGCAGGCCCGAACCGCCCAACGCGCAATCGCCGCATCAAGGTGGAGACAGCGAAGCGCCCAACCGATATGCCGCCCTCGGCGAGACCGAGAAGCTCGTCAGAAGTCCGAACGGATGCCAACATCTGCTCGCTGCTGACGTTATCCGCGCGTACCGGAATCACCTCTGATTCGAGAATCTCTGCAGCCCCGAACGCCCGATAGAATCGGGCCGAGGCTGTGGCCGCACTTCCAAGCAGAACGTGTACTCGGTATCCGGCCATACGTAGCGCCAGCAGAAGCGGTGTCTGGAGAATCGCCAACGGTGGGGCCGCGTAACCGACCATGATGGCCTCACGGCTCTCTGGATACTTCGCCAGACCCAAGTCGACACTTGGATTCGTTCCCCCAAGGAACGCATCAAAAGCGGCACACGCTGCCTGTTGCTCACGGCGCCAACTTGGTCGCAATGACCGAGTGAATCGCCGCAACGGCAACATGACTCCGAGGCTCTCCAATGCAGGCACTACATGCCGACGAACGACATCAGGCAGCATTGCGTCCTCCCTTAACGGTCCTTGGTAGATAGCCAGACTTCAGGCTGCACATAAGTTGATGAATTTACCGGCTAAATTCAATAGTGGTGTCCAATACTGCACGATGATCCTCCGCGCCCGAGCGTCAATCACTTGCCGCCGCTGCGAACGATCATGTCGGGCAGCATGACCTCGCCCACGACAATTTCGCGTGAGGCGAACTGTCCAATCACCGCGCCGATCTCTGACGGGCAAATCCCCGTTCCGGGGCGCTGTGCGACAAGCATGTCCGCTGTCAGCAGCGCGCCCTTTGCGATCGGCCGCACTGCCGTCAGACTCTTGCGCGCCCACAGCAGGGACTTGCGTTCAAAATCGCTGAGAACCTTCGGACCACCGCCCTTCGCTCTCTCGACTTTCCGGATGTCAGCAACGAACGAAGCAAAGTTGGTCGGATCGCAGGAGACCTTCCAGTCCTGGGCATTCGGCACGTCGCGATCGATCGTGATGTGCTTCTCGATGATGTCGGCCCCCAATGCCACGGCCGCCAACGGGACAGCCGTCCCCTCGGTATGGTCCGAATAGCCCACCGGTCCGGGGAAGAACTTCCGGATCTGGTCCATCACCTTCAGGTTGATGATTGACGGGTCGGCCGGATAACTGGTCACGCAGTGAAGAATGGCCAACTGCCGACAGCCACTGTCTGCGAGAACCCGCACCGCCTGGCGAATCTCGTCGATTTCATACATTCCTGTCGACAGAACAATCGGCTTGCCGCGCCGGGCAATATTGGCAAGAAACGGCC
>JBAZRU010000832.1:0-2964 GCA_041662805.1 Candidatus Hydrogenedentales bacterium
GTATGCCACACCGAGCCCGGCGTGTGCTCCGTTAGGTCCGACGTTGATTGCTTCTTGTTGGGATCGTAGTGCGCGGGGGCGGAATAGACCGGTTCGAAGAGATCTACCGGCTTCGCGGGCGCCCCGAGCGTGGGCAAGGTGGCGGTGAGAATGCGCCAACGGTCTTCGGGGAGCGTGGTCAAGGTGTCGCCGATATCGACTTGGCCGCCCGTCATGAATGCAATCGTCGCGCGGAGTCGTGCGTCTTCCACGGTGCCGGGGAGGCCGACACACAGGCAAGACGGTTGCAGCACGCCCCAACGATAGCTCTTGAAGAGGTGGCATGCGACGGTCTGATGGTTGTCGCGCTGAAAGCTCGCGGAGATGAAGCCCGAGTTGCCGGTGTCGACGCAGGTGTAGAGAAGCGGCCACTGGCCCGTGCCCGGCATTTCGGGGCCGCCGCAATTGAGCAGGAGCGCGTCGGGCATGGCCTCGCGAATGATGCGCGCGCCGATGCGTGCGCCTTCGAGGCCGCCGCCCGCGACCACGCGCGGGTCGTGGCGTCGCTTGGCAGCGCCGCTTGAGACGCAGCCGATGAAGTCGGATTTCAAGTATTTCACGCCGCGGTCGCGCAGGCTTTCGGCCTTGCCGCGCAACCCTTCCTGCGCACCGGGATGGGTCAGGTCTAGGATGTAGAGGTTGCCGTGCGGTTCCCAGAACCACTCGCCGTTTGGCAAGGGCTTGCCGTCATCGCCTCGGACGAGCCATTCGGGATGCTCGCTTGCGAGGGGGTCGAATTCGCTGATGCTGTAAGGCGCTTTCCATACGCCGAGGTCGAAGCCGTATTCGGCGAGACGTTCGGAGAGCCATTTGAGTCCGTGGGGAAATTGGTCGTTTTCCTCGAAGGTGCTGGGCAACTGCTCTTTCTCCCATCCCAGGTCGAGTTCGATGACGCTCAGGCCAAGCGGCTTCAAGCGTTTCGCGGCGATGACGGCGGTTTCGATGGCGCGGTCTTCCGTGACGCCGAGCCGGTAGGGATACCAACTGCACCACGTCACGGGCGGCGTCGACGGGAACTGGGGATTGTGACGTGCGCGCACGGCGTCGGCGTAGATTTCGAGCAGGTTCCAGGGATCGGTCCCCGTGGATAGCAGCAGGTCTTCGAGCGGGAGTTCTTCGCCCGGCGTCATGAGCACGTCGCCGCCGTCGAATTCGGCGGTCCATTTTACGGCCTTTTCCGTTGCGCGCGACTCGACCGTTCCAGCCCAGCGCTCAGACGATTCGAAGCCTGTCAGGAAAGCGTGCTTCTCGGCGCGGTCGTACGCAAGCCACACGAGGCTCGACGTGCGCGCGGGGATCTCGGGCGCGCCACCGGGTTCCACGCTTTTCTCTTTCTCTTCAGGCGGCGCTTCCACCAGGGGCACAACGCGTCCGGAGTAGTTGGATTGTTCCAGAATGCGCACGGCTTTCGGATCGGAACCGAGGCAGGCCGTTTCCGACTGCAGGAGCGTGACGTGATTCAGAGTGGCGTCTTTGCCGGACGTGTTGCGCAGGCGAGCGCGAAGCCGCAGGCCGGGCATCGCGCAAGGTTCGATCGACATGGTCATGGTCGCCGTGTCGCCGAAGACGTATTCGATGCGAAGGGTGTCGTTGTCGTTTTGGACCGTGGCGCGCGTGCGTTGCGGCGCTTTTCCGTCGAGCACGAGTTGCGGCAAGAGGGCGTCGATGCGGAACGCGTTCCATTCTGCGCAAGTAAGGGTCAAGGCGCCGGTGGCGGGATCGGCATCGATTCGCAGAGCGCCCGAGACGACCGATGTACTAGCCGGGGGCGTCTGCGCGTGCGCGGGATGCGTGAGCGCCGCGATGGCCACGATGAAGGTCGAGATTGCCGGGATGTACGAACGCATGATTGCCCCCTCTCCATAGACCCCAGGGTATGAAGGACACGGGGGAATTGTCGCAGAAAGGGAGGGCGCGATCATCTCCCAAGTGCAGGGCGAGTACAGAGCGGATCGCGCAGAGATGCGGAGGCGCGGAGAGAATTGACACAAGGGCGTGGGGCTGCAATCATCTCGTGGTCAATAACCGAGGGGGACTTCTCATGGCTTGCATGATTGTTCTGGCGGCGCTGTTTGCGCAGGTGGACGAGCCGCTTGTGTATTTCGATTTAGGCGCGTGCGTGGCCGCGTTGCCGGATGATTCGGCGTTGCGGTACGACACGGTGAAATTCGTGGCGGCGCTGCAGGGGCTGGTCAATCGTGGGAAGCCCCGGTTAATCGTGCGCTTCATCGACGGCGGCAGTCCTTCAGGGCCCATCAACGTCGACGATTATTGGTTGGACAAGATGCGCGCGAGTTGGCTGAAGGATCGTGCCATCGAGCGCACATCCAATCTGGACGATCTCATCGCGCGGTATGCCGAGGCGCGCAACGGTGTGGTCGTGTGGGACGAAACGGTTCCGGCGACGGCAAATGTCGCGGCGACGGTGTGCGGCGTGGAAGGGTGGCTGCCGGTGCGCGCGGGCGGCGCGTTGTACCGGCAGATCGTGGACGGCGGGCCGAAGCTGCCTGTCCGGTTGTCGCTCGTGGGCAAGTTCACGGGCGCGGAATCGGGTAGCGCAAAGTGCGACGCTTATTTGTGGGCGATGCGGACGTACATCGAAACGGGCCGGTGCAACAAGGCGTTGATGGCGTATTACCTCGACGGCTACACGCATCAACCCGATCAGCCGGGCATTCACTACAACGACCTGCTCAACGCGGGCATCGCGAATCAGGATTACTACATCGCGCGCAAGGCTTTTGTGTTCGACTTGGGGCCCTGGGGCGACGAGGCGCCGGTTGACGATCCGAAGCAACCGCTGGGGACGGACCGGGCGACGTTGTACGCCATACTCAAGGCGCAGGTGAAGCAAAACGAAGGCAAGCAGTTTACGACCGTAGGCGGATTCGTGCCGTGGAATCTGAAGTATACGGACGCGGCGCT
>JBAZRU010000833.1:0-2956 GCA_041662805.1 Candidatus Hydrogenedentales bacterium
GTGAGGGTCGCCTGCTGACCGCCGATGGTCACAGAGATCGCAGAAGGCCCGCCCAGACTCGCCTGCGCTTCCGGGGGCGGTTGCTCCGCGTCCGCTTCTTCCTTCGCCGCCGCCTCGCGCTCGGCCACCCAAGCCGCCTGCTGCTCCGTGCTGGCCGGCTCGACGTAGCGCGCCGGCACAACCTGAACCTTGCCGTCAATCTCCATCGCGATCTCGCCGCTGTCCGTCTGGAGTTGTTTGATGACGCCGACCTTCTTGTCGCCGGCCAGATCCGCCACGGCAACCTGCCCCTCTTGGAACTTGCTGAAGATGCTGGGATTCTCGGCGTCGCGCGCTTTGGCCCTTGGGGACAACCCGTTTGAAATGGCCTGTCGGTTGAACGCCTTGCGGACGGCATCATCGCCAACCTCAGACAGCCGTTTCTCGGTAGCCGTCTTGGCTTCCGCTTCGGTGTTCGCCGCGCCCAAGCGCGTGCCCGTCGCCCCGTCACTCACCGCGAACACGTCCTTGTCCTTCCAGACAAAGGCGTCTATCCACTCGAATCCCTTGAGCTTGACGGCACTCGCCTTCTTCACGAGTTGGAAGCCGTCTCCCGTGCGGATGTAAAAGCTGTTCTTCGCCTTCTGCCGGTCCTCCTTGTTGAACTGCTCGACCAAGTGCGACGTGCCCTCCGCCGCGACCTGTTTCGTGAGGTAGGCGAATTGCGGGAACTTCTTGACGATCTCGTCCAACGCCGGCGGCTTCTGTGCCGCAGTCGAAGCGCCGGACGCTTCCAGTTCCTTCAGAACGTCGGCCAGCTTCTCGCGCTGTTCGACGAGGCGGTTGCCAAACTGGAAAGGCTTTTCCAGTTCAACCTTCAGTTCCGATCCAACCTTGCCGAACCGCTTCTCCGCATCGCCGGCAGTTTTCAGCTTCTCGCCCATCGTCTTGATGGCGTGCCAGAGCGACGTTTGCAGCCCGGCGCCGGATGAAGCGTGCCCGTGAATCTGGTTGACGCTGTTGTACCATGGCTTGTCGGCGGACCAGTCGGCGGTGTTGTGCCCCTCCAGTTCCCACCAGCCGGCAGGCTCGGAAATCAACATCTCGCCCTTGCCCTGTTCCAAGGGGATTTCCGCGCCCTGATACGCCTTGAGCGTGAACGCCACGCCATTGATGAAAACCCGGCGCGTGCGTTCGCGGCGCGGAATAGAAACCGGCCCGGTTGAACTCCAGCGTTTCTTTTCAGCAATCGCCTTCTCGTTTGCACGATGCAGGTCGCCCGCCGCGTATTCTTCGCGCAGGTTGCCCTGCATCTCCTCGAAAGCTTGGGTAAAGATGGAGTCCAGCAGCTTCTTCGCGTCAGCGCCCTCCGCCGCCTGATCCTTGAACACGACCCGCTTGATCTCCTGCCCCTCGAATGCGGCCGACAACGCGGCATACGACCGGCGCAACACTTCCACGGTATTCCCGAACCCGGCGGCGCCTTCCTGGACCTCGCGCAACTGCGATCGTACTTCTCCCCGTTTCCGCGCCCAATCCTCCTCCAGAATCGAGAGCTTGCGCACGTCGTTTTCCAGCGCAAACCGTTTCGCGTAGAGCGGATTGCCGCTGAACGCCGCCGACATCTGTTGGAAAGTCAGCGTGCTTTCGTCGGCGGGGTCCTCGAATTCCCGGCTCAGGTTGTCCGCCGTCATCATCTGCGCGATGAACTTCTGCTTCACCAGCATCAACTGGTAGAGCGTCGAGTCCAGCGTTCGCTTGACGCCGTACACGAACACGCCGACTTGCGGATTCTCGTTGCCCTGCCGGACGCCGCGTCCGTTGCGCTGCTCGAAGTCCATTGGCCGGTACTGCGGGTCAACGTGGTGAATGTCCGTGACGTGATCCTGAAGGTTCAAGCCCGTGCCCAGCGATTCGGTTGAACCAAAGGCGATGCGGATTTTGCCGGCCTTGACGGACTCCGCCGCGGCGAACCGTTGCGGCTCGCTCATCTCGGTGAAGTTCGCAATCTCGTTCTCGGGCACTCCAAGCGCAATCAGCTTCGCCCGCATGTCCTCGAACACGTTGAACACTTCGGCCCCGTAGAGCGGGTTTGGAAGATGCAACTCCTCATTCAGCCAACGCTTCTTTGGATCGTGGCTGCGGTAGATGTTCGAGAACACCAGTTGGGTGCCGGTGATTTCCTTGGTGTCCTGCCAGACCTTGAACACATCTTGCAGGACGCGGTTGACTTTGCTCTGCGGGTCGTCCGCCCATTTCGGATTGATGAGGCGCAGATCAATCGCCGCCTTGCGAGCCAGCCCGTATTGCACGATGGGCACCCAAGTCATCTCGGCCTTGTCTTGGCCGTCCATGTCATCCCACCACGCCCGCCAGTCCCGGATGAAGTCCACGAACTGCCCGACGGCTTCCGGCCTTTCCAGCACGACTTCCGTTGGCGCGCCGCCCTTGATTTCCGGCACGTTGACGCCCAGCTTCTTGAAGTCCTCCCGGTTCAGGACGTACACGTCCGCCGCCGCGCGCCAGAATTCCCCAATCTCAGGGCCGTTGACGTACTTCGCCAAACGCAACACTTGGCTGAAGCCGCCGGACGGGGTTTCCTCAATCGTCGCCACGGCGGTTGCGAACGTGCCCACAAAGTCGTCGAACGTCTCGACGCCAAACTGTTTCAGCAACTCGGGCCGGATGTAGCGCAGCATCGTCCACATTTCCGCCAGCGTGTTGCTGATCGGCGTGCCCGTCGCCAGGATGACGTTGCGCTCCGGGGACTTCGTCTGAATCCACCGCGTCTTGAGCAGGAAATCCATCGAGCGGTCGCTGCCGTTCGTATCCAGCCCCTTGATGCGCTCCATCTTCGTGCTGAAATCGCCGCGCTTGAAGTTGTGCGCTTCGTCCACCAGCAGGGCGTCCACGCCCAGTTTCTCGAAAGTGATGAGGTCGTCAGACTTCTCAGATAGCCGGTCCAGAATGCGCGTCA
>JBAZRU010000834.1:0-2954 GCA_041662805.1 Candidatus Hydrogenedentales bacterium
CGACGAGTATCTGAACCGGCAGCGCATGGGCATCCGCATCGCCGACGCAAAGCGCTGGGGGTTGGGTTTCAAGGATCCGGAAGACGGCATGCTCTGGTTTACGATGGAAGCCTATGCGCATCCCAAGACGATAAACCTCACACTGAAGATGTTGGATTCGTTCAACTGGTGGCAGAACTCATTCTTCGAACCCTTTGAGAGCAAGAGGCCGCTCATTCGGACCCTGCGCCCTTTGGGCCTTATGCCTTTCGTGGCCTGCACAAACGCCCAGGACCTCGGACGCAACATCCGCGAACAAGTCGACATCTACACCTATCGCACGCCCGACTATATGCTGAGCACGGCGCAGGACTACCGCAAAGGCCGCGGCGGCGACCAACAGCACATCTGGCAAGCGACACTCGGGCCGGATGCGGTCTGCTTCACAACGCACCCGACGCGCGAGCGAAAAATTACCCCGAACTACTGGACCGGCTACGGCACGCTGCCGCGCGCCGCGCAAGTGAAGAATGTCGTCATCGAAATCTACAAGATCGACTCGGGCGGCGGACTGTACATCTCCAATGATTTCTTCTTCACCCATGCGTGGCTGCCTCGGAAGAAGTTCGATGAAGTCATCGAGCGCGAGGGTTGGGTGTTTGCACGCAAAGGAGACGCTTACCTCGCGCTGTATTCGCAACGCCCGGCCCGCTGGCAAACCGAACCCGGCGAAGACCGGAATCGAGAACTCATCGCCGATGGGAACGAGAACGTCTGGATTTGTGAATTGGGCCGCCGCGCCACGGACGGCGACTTCACCCTATTCGTTGATCGCATTCTCGCGGCCCGGCTCTCATTCGGGAACTTGCGCGTCTCCTACGACTCGCCATCCCAAGGTCTGCTCGATTTCGGCTGGCGGCGTCCCTTCACGCAAGACGGAAAGCGCGTCCCCCTCAAACACGATATGCGCTACGACAATCCGTACAGCCAAACTCCGTTCGCGTCCGACGTGATTGAATTTCGCTTGGGCGACCACTTTCTGCGGCTCGACTGGAAGACCGGCGAGCGCACCGCGAGCGCGCTGCTCTAGAGTTTGTCGCAATGGAAGAAAGTCTCTTGCCTGCCCGTCCGTGCAAGTCCGTGCCGCGAAGCCTCTACCGATAGAACGCCTTCAGCGCCTCCACGTAGGCCTCCGCGAATCGCTCGCGCCACCACGGCTGCGAAACCCATTTGCAGTCTATCGGGTTTGTGAGGTTTGCGCACTCGATCAACACCTTGGTGGGCACTTGGGTGTTGCGCAATACCGCCGGCACGTATTCCTTGCCGCCCGACTGGCGAATCACGGAGCGTATCGGATCCCCCACGCTGTGCCGCTTAATCTGGGCCCTTCCAAGTTCGTCGAGGAGCGTTGTGGCGAAGTTGCGGGATAGCGCCTCGTCGCGCCGCCGTTCCGCGGCAGTCGTCTTGGACTCCGGTTGCTCTTGGTATTCCTTGTACTTTTGATACGTCTTTGGCGGCCAGCCACGTTCCACTTCTCTGCGACGCGATGCCCCGGGAATGTACACCATCGACCCGCGAAGCTTGTCGTTGAACAAGGCGTCGCAGTGGATGCTTGTGAAGATGATCTTCCGCGGGTCCACACCCGCCTTCACTTCGCGCCGGTAGATCGAATTCGCGAGATACCAACGAAGATTCACCGATACCGTCGCGTTGTCGTTGCGATAGTGCGGCGTAGTCAATACCCGCTCATCCTGGTCGAGTTCGAAGAAGGTCGCCTCGGACGGCTGATACTTCTGCGCGGGGTCAAGCATTGTCATGTGCACCTTCGCCCGTGTCTGCGTCTCCAGTAGGCGTTTGATCCGGCACGCAATGTCGTAGTTGATCTCGTCTTCATAGAGGCGGTAATCGTGATTAACTGTCTTGGTGCCGGGGTCGCGTCCGCCGTGGCCGGGGTCGAGGATGACGACAATCCCCTCCAGATCCTTCGACCTCACCTGCCCGCGCAGACGAGTCGCTTCTTGCACCACGTCCTCGTAGCGCTGACGCTCGGGCGTGCTCGTGGGTTGAAATCGATCCGACAGCATATCGACCGGGATCAATACTTCCGATCCCGCGTCGATGTCGTGAACGTCGGTAATCCCGCTCTCGCGCTGAATGAGCTCGCATGCCTTGAGGATGTCCGCGTTCTCGCGATAGTCCGTGAATCGCACCACGACCGCCGTGTACAACGCTTCGCCGATATTCAGGCGGTACGACGCATACTGCTTTTTGTTGCGCGTGACATACCGCAGCGCCTGCGCCGCTTTTCCAAGGTCTTGCTCTTGCTCCTCCATGGATTCTTGCGGCAGCTTAAGGACCGGCTTCGGCGTAACCTTACGCATCACCTGCAAGAGGAGGTCTTTGGGAAATAGGATTTCCTGACCGATGCGCAAGGTCTGGTTGCGCAGCCCATTAACCTTGAGAATCGCGTCGTGGTTGGTCCCTTTGCCGGTCAACCATTCCGCCAGGTTCCACACCGTCTCCTGATCGCGCCCCGAAAACAGCACCGTGTGGTGCCACCCCTTTTCGTCCACGTAGTCCTGCTTGAACACCGCAAGCAACATCGCCCGCTGCGTCTCTTGGTTCACGGAATTATACGGAACCGCCACGCCACCCTTGCCTGCGTAGGTCGTCCATGACGAAGGGTTGGAAAGATACTTCTTGAAATACGCTTGAGCCGCCGCCCCCTTCGGGGGATAGCATTCCAGCATAAGGACGCGCCCACCCCGCAGCACCGCAAACGCCTTCTCGTCAATCGATTCGCGGACATGGCCCGCCAGCCCGCCTTGCGCTGCCCAAACAGGCGCCGCAACGGCGAGAACGCCACAGGCTAAAGCCAGTGTGTAGCGCATACAGCGTCTAATGACCGGCCTCCATACAATCCGTAGAGCCTCTGTCGCAAGACTCTGATTTCAACACAATATATAGTTGCGCCA
>JBAZRU010000835.1:0-2953 GCA_041662805.1 Candidatus Hydrogenedentales bacterium
TCTCCGCGATTGCATGCCCGGAATCGTCGCCGACGTGCTCTTCTTCCGCCTCGACTTCGCCTTCTTTACCGCGAGCACCCGCCTTCTTCTTGGCTACGGGCTTCTTTGTCTCCGCGGCATCGTCCGCCTTCTTCTTCGCGGCCGCCTTCTTCTTTGCGGCCTCTTTCAGGCGTTCCGTGCGCTTCTGTACTTTCTCTTGCTCCAAGAGCTTTGCGTTACGCACGCGGTCAGCCGCTTCCGGATCGTCGGCGGCCTCGATCAGCAAGTCGCAGGCGTCATCACTGATCTCCGCGCCAGCGCCTTCGACTTCGATCAGCATGTACCGCAGCTTTTCCACCGCCAACTCGGGCGTCATACCCAGTCGATCGGCCAAGCTGGAAACTGTTTGCATTAACGCTTACTCCCGAGCACCCATGAGCAATTTTGAGAAACCCAACGAGGTGTAAACGGCGTTTACTCCTCTGAACTCTCGGTAGTCTGCACAGCCTCGACATCGGGCTGCGCCGCCCCTGCATCCGCGTCCGGCTCCGTCGCCGAAACCGGAACTTCTTGTGCAGGACCGCCGGCCAGTTCGACATCGCTCTTGATGTCGATATTCCATCCCATGAGCTTCGACGCCAGGCGGGCATTCTGCCCACGCTTGCCGATGGCCAGCGATAACTGGTCATGAGGCACGATTACCAGGATAGACTTGGTCTGTTCATCGACGGTTATATCCAGAATATCCGCAGGGTTGAGGGCATTCCCGCACATTTCAACGGGATCCTCGCTCCAGCGGACAATATCGATCTTCTCTCCGCACAACTCTTCCACGACGGCGCGAACTCGCGAGCCCTTCATGCCGACGCATGCACCGACCGGATCGACATTCGAGTCTTTCGACACAACGGCGATCTTGGTCCTGCTACCGGGTTCGCGCGAAATGGCGCGAATCTGGATGGTCCCGTCGTAGATTTCAGGGACTTCAAGGTCGAACAGCGCACGCACGAATTCGGGTGCCGTACGCGACAGGACAATCTGAGGCCCACGGGGACTCTTGTCGACTTGCAGGAGGTACGCACGTATGCGATCACCGGGTTTGAAGCTCTCACGAGGGGACTGTTCCCGCAGGGGAAGCAAGGCTTCGGCGCGCCCCACGGAGACAATGATATTGCCATGGGCGACCCTTTTGACCAAGCCAGTCACGAGTTCGCCTTCGCGCTGCTTGTATTCGCCAAACACATTTTCGCGCTCGGCATCTTTGAGTCGCTGCATCAAGACCTGCATCGCGGTCTGAGCGGCGATTCTGCCGAATCCTCGGGGTTCGGTTAGGACTTTGAGCCGGTCGCCCACGCGTGCGTCGTGATTCAGCGCCTGTGCTTCGGCGAGGGACATCTCTTTCACGGTGTCCTCGACAAACTCAACGACAGTGCGGATTTCGTACACTTTGTAGACGAGGCTCTTGGGATCGACATCCACCTGGATGGTAGCATTCGGGTGGAACGTCTTCCGTGCAGCACTCTCGATGGCACCACGAATCGCATCGATCACGGTGTCCCGGTCGATACTCTTCTCTGCCTGGAGTTGCTGCAGGATTACCTGCAAGTCCTTGTCCACCGCAATACCTCGCGTAGTCTGGCGCTTAGCGAACCAGATTAGCCTTGTGCACGTTCTCTATATTGATCCGATGGACGTTGCCCTCGGATTCGACGACGACAACGCCATTCTCAAAACCCTTCAAAATACCCGAGAATTTCTTTCGTCCATCCACGGGGAGGTGGGTCTTGACCTTGATCGCCTCTCCCGAAAAACGAAGAAAATCCGTTGGCTTTCTCACCGGACGATCAAATCCCGGCGAGGAAACCTCCAGTACATAACTCCCGCCAACTATCTCTACTTTGTCCAGCAGGGGGCCAAGGAACTGCGAGACTGCCGCGCAGTCGTCCAGGGTGATCCCCTTCTCCTTGTCTATGAAGACACGAAGAATGGCCCGCCCGGACCCTCCGGCTATCTCGACTTCCACCAACTCGTAGCCTTGCTGGGCCAGCTCAGGTTCCAGGGTACTCCATGCACGTTCGTGAAGTTCAAAACTCGGCACAGCTACCCTCGATTTGCCATCAAGTAAAAAGAGTGGGCGCAAACCCACTCTTGTGACACTTCGCCCATGAGCGACGCTAAGTCTAACATAGCAAGGCGGATGGGTGCAACCTGTGTGACGGTCGATAAAGTCGGTGGTTTGGAAATGAGGCAATGTACAGCTAGTCAAGAGAGAACTGATGAAGCTGCGAGAATCGTCGGAAAACAATTATCTCAATCTAGAGCATCAGAATAGCCAAGTTTCGCCGCCCGTCCGGGTTGGCCCGGTGCGAATGGAACCGGCCTCCCGTAATCGTGCATTCTCCCGAAACAACAATTTGTGTACCAGGCACACCGGAAGCAACCAACTGCTCGACGTTGGCCTGCCAGAGATCAAGGAACCGTCCCTTCGCAGGCAACCCAGCCGCTGCGAACTCCTCGGCCAACGACGGGGATACCTCGTACGCTTCGGGACCCGCCGAAGGTCCGATAATCGCATGGATACGCCCGGGCGACGCCCCCAGCTCTCTTTCCATTGCAGCCACCGCTGCCGCGGCGATGTTCAGAAACGTCCCCACCCGGCCCGCGTGGACAAGTCCGATTGCCTTGCAGACCGGATCAAATAGAAACACGGGAATGCAGTCGGCCACTCGTATTCCCAACGTTAGGCCAGGCACATTGGTGATGAGGCCGTCGGTATCCGCAATGGCCGCCTTCGGCGAAAGCCCCCCCCTCCCCGCGTCCTCAAGACCAACGGCGGCGACACGGCAGCCGTGGACTTGCCGCGCCAGCACTAGCGCCTCCTCGGAGGTTCCGCACCGGGCAAGGAACGGTGCGCGGGCCAGAGCGGCGTCTGCCGGATTCACCACGCAGTCGCCATCCGACTTGTCGGAAATCG
>JBAZRU010000836.1:0-2946 GCA_041662805.1 Candidatus Hydrogenedentales bacterium
CGCTATTCCGAGACAGCCGATAGAAGTATTTCGGAGTGCTGTTGTCGATGCGGTGAAAGCGCGCTGCCGGGTATCTGCCTTCTTCGCGATTCAAACCGGAAGAGAAATGAACCCCGAACTTGTCGTCGTGCTCACGGACGACGCCGATGGAAGCTTGCTTATAGGCATAGCCGAGTTGGAAGGGAATCGCTATTCGGCGCTCACGCTCGGCTGTCCGCAGGTGCATCTGTTCGAACGCGAGATCGCGGAACAAGCAGGTCTGGTCCCCGAAGGGCATCCGTGGCTGAAGCCGGTGCGGTTTGCTGGCGGTACAGGCGGCGAAGCACCTCGCGTCGGAGAGATGGATTTCTACCGGGTTCAAGGGGAGGCAATTCACGAAGTCGCCGTGGGCCCCGTTCATGCTGGCGTGATCGAACCGGGGCACTTTCGATTTCAATGCCATGGCGAAGAAGTTTTCCATCTCGAGATATCGCTGGGGTACCAGCATCGCGGTGTCGAAGCGGCGTTGCTTGGCGGACCTCATAAGTCGTCGCTTCACCTGATGGAGACCGTTGCGGGCGATACGACCATCGGGCACGCGTGGGCGTATTGCCAGAATCTGGAGGCGCTTTCCCGCTCGCACGTTGCAGCGCATGCGCAGGTTGTGCGCGCCATTGCACTCGAGCTGGAGCGCATGGCAAATCATGCCGGAGACTTGGGAGCACTTGCGGGCGACGTGGGCTTCCTGCCCACGCAGTCATTCTGCGGGCGCATTCGAGGTGACATCCTGAACATGACGGCGCTCTTGTGCGGCAACCGTTTCGGGCGCGGACTAATGACGCCGGGAGGTGTGCGGTTTGGACTGGAGCCGGATCGCGTTGCTGAACTGAAGAAGCGCTTGGCAGAAACCGAAAAGGACCTTCACACCGCTGTGAGCCTGCTGTGGAGCAGTGCGTCGGTTCAAGGCCGATTCGAGCAGACAGGGATAGTCGGGCGCACGGCGTGCGTCGAAATGGGTCTGGTCGGGCCTGCCGCGCGCGCCTGCGGAGTAGAGGTCGATGTGCGTACCACGCATCCCACAGGTGTCTATCAATTCACCAATATACCCTTGGCAACGGCGCATCACGGCGACGTGAATTCGCGCGCGTACGTTCGTTGGCTTGAAATTGAGCGTTCTATCATCTTCATCCGCGAACGCCTGAACGCAATGCCGAACCCCGAAGCGAAGCCGGGCGTTTGCGAATGGGCACGAGACAGCATCTCCGTTTCGCTGATTGAAGGGTGGCGCGGCGAGATTTGCCATGTAGCAATAACCGACAACAAGGGACGGCTTGCCAAGTACAAGATTGTCGATCCGTCTTTCCATAATTGGACCGGGCTGTCGTTGGCCTTGCGAGGACAACAAATCTCCGACTTTCCGCTCTGCAACAAAAGCTTTAACCTTTCCTACTGCGGATTCGACCTATGATGAACGGCAGGCTTCATTCATGCTGAAACCAATTATTGCCCGGCTGAAACAAGGGCATCGCACGATCCCGTATCCCGAAGGAACGCCGCCGCCCATGCCCGACCGCTTTCGCGGGCGTCCAATCATCGATTCGGCGAAATGTGCCGACGGATGCCGCGCCTGTATCGATGCCTGCCCGACAGGCGCAATGGCCGCGGATACCTTCCCAGGCGTGGACTTGGGCAGGTGTCTGTTCTGCACGGACTGCGCAGATGTCTGTCCGCGGCAGGCCATCAGTCACAGTCAGGACTACCGTCTTTCGACGCGTCGGCGCGAAGACCTGACAGTCCGGCCCGAGGAGGAACTGCGGTTGGCAGAGGCCCTCGACAAGAAGCTGAAGACCATGTTCGGGAGATCCCTCCGGCTGCGGCAAGTCAGCGCCGGTGGCTGCAACGCCTGCGAAGCGGACGTGAATGTGTTGGGAACAATCGGCTGGGATATCGGGCGATTTGGCATTCAGATGGTGGCGTCTCCGCGGCATGCGGATGGAATCCTCGTGACTGGGTGCGTGTCGGAGAATATGCGGCTGGCACTACGGAAGACCTATGACGCGATACCCGCACCTAAGCTGGTTATTGCGGTTGGCGCGTGCGCTATTTCGGGAGGGCCGTTTATCGGGCATAGCCAGCAGCACGACGGGGCCGGCTCCACAGTGCCGATTGACCTGTTTATCCCCGGCTGTCCACCACACCCGCTGACGATTCTCGATGGAGTGCTTCGCCTATTGGGAAGGCTTGAAGAATCTAGGAAGTAAGGCTGGGCTGACCAGGCCAGGACCTGCGTGAGGGCGTCCGGGGGCCTTTCTGTTAGCGTGTTGAATTCAGCCCATAAATTCGGGCGGGGCGGTCTCATCTCGCAAAGCCCATTTTCCAATAAATTCAATGGAGTATTTTCCACTCGACAGCGCCTTCTATCAAGTGGCATACTGTCGCCTCTGGTTCCGCAAGCCGTGCTGTCACTGGTCAAGGGGAATCACCTATTGGTGGTTAGATCGGCATGGCTGCATTTATAAGGGGCATGAAATGCTGGTTCGAGTGCGCAGCGCGGCAACTCTCCTTGCGTTAAGTTGCGCGCTGGTCTTTCTTGTGCAAGGGGGAAGCACCCAAGAAGATGAGCAGTGCTTCATGTGTCACGGCGATACCGCACTAACCAAGACCACGGAAGACGGCAAGACGCTGTCCCTCTTTATCGATGAAACGGTCCACAAGAGTTCGATCCACGGGCCTATGGGGTGCATCGCGTGTCACGCGGACATAGCGGAACTGCCCCATGAGCCTGGCCTGAAGCCTGTCGATTGTGGTTCGTGTCACGGAGACGAAGCGGCCCAGTACGCAAAGAGCCTCCATGGTCTATCTGTAGCGAATAATGATCCTTTGGCTCCCCAGTGCAGCGACTGTCACGGCACGCATGATATTCGGTCGCTTGTAGATCCCGATTCCCGAACAAACCCGATTCATATC
>JBAZRU010000837.1:0-2943 GCA_041662805.1 Candidatus Hydrogenedentales bacterium
GGTCAGAAGTAGCAACTCGGCAACGGTTGCGGGCATGGCAGGCAAATCACCCACCCGCTCAATTACACGCTGAACGGCATTCCTGGTTTCCATAATCCCTCACGTTCATACAACGAGGTGCGGCGACTCATCGTGTAAGAAGGAGTGGACAGGCGGCTCGATTCATCGCATAAGCCGTCGTGCTTCCTACCACAAGTTCGCGCACCTTTGTATGCCCATAGGCCCCCATAATAAGGAGATCCGCCTTACACTCGCTGGCATGCTCGACAATCGTCTCACTCGGATCGCCTTCCCGAGCTACATAATTTACGGCAATGTCGTGCGGGTCGAGGTAAGCGCGGGCTTCTTCCAGAAGCGCCCCGGCCTTGGACCCACCCACGGTCAGCACCTCAAGCGGAGCCCGCCAAGTCGAACAGACTTGCACTGCAACCTGAAGCGCCTTCTTTGCGTGGGGAGAACCGTCGTATGCGGCCAAGAATCGCTCGCGGCCCGGCGTAGCCAGTCCCGTGACGAGGACGGGGCGTGTGCTGCGGCGTACGACCGCCTGCGTGGTTGAGCCCAGAAGTCCTTCGAGCCACTCGCTGTGCTCGCCGCTCCGACCGAGAATGATGAGGTCGGTCAATTCGCTCTTCTCAAGGATGGTGCGCGGGACAAGCCCCGCGACCTGTTCCATCGTGAATGCCACACCGGCCTCTTCGCAGACTTGCTGAAAAACACTGAGGGCGAGTTTCCCCCGCTCCTCAAGGATCATGGTGATGTTGCCTTGGTAGTTGGCGTACGGCGCGGTACCCAATGACGCGGATACATCGCGCAGGAAAGGACCTTCCAAAAGTTTGATGTCCATGACGTGCAGGCCGTGGACCGTCGCTTCGTAGTGCTTCGCGACGGCGACGGCGTAACGCACGCCCAACATGGCCTGCTCACTGCCGTCGGTCGGCACAAGGATGTGTTTGGTCATAACTTACCAGGTACCCCGTTAGCCTGCGTTTGTAACATCAACGTCGCCGATTATAGCGGAATTCGGCGTGGAAATCACGTTTCTCGGGCGCGCCGCGAAAGAGCCCAAAGGACCCAAACGGCCTGAGGGACGCATGGGACCCGTGGGCTTGCGCAAGTATTGAGCAAACAAAGTGAAAGCGGTTTGGCTGGAGCATACGCGACAACGGCGGCTCAGCCTGCATGGAACTACGCCTGGAGCATGCCCTTGGTCGATGGCACGCCGGAGACGCGCGGGTCGAGGCGCGTCGCCGCGTCGAGCGCGCGCGCGAATGCCTTGAACATACCCTCAATGCAGTGATGCAGATTCCCGTCTTGGCGCAGAATCACATGAAGCGTGACACGGCAATTCACGGCAAACGCGCGAAAGAACTCCTCGGCCAGCTCGGTGTCGAATTCGCCCAGACGTGTGCGTTGCAGATCCGCATTGTAGGAGAAGAAAGGTCTTCCGCTAATGTCTATAGCTGCTTCCGCGAGGACTTCATCCATGGGAACTACCGCGTGACCGTAGCGGACTATACCCTTGCGGTCGCCGAGGGCCTGGAGGAACGCCGTGCCGAGACAGATGCCGACATCTTCGACCGTGTGGTGCGGATCGATATGCAGATCGCCCTTGGCTTCGACCGTGAGATCGAACAGGCCGTGGCGCGCGATGTGTGTAAGCATATGATCGAAGAAGCCAATGCCGGTCCGAATGTCCGACTTTCCGCTGCCGTCAAGAACAACTTCGATCCGAATTGCCGTCTCGGCAGTCTCGCGGGCGACCACCGCTTTTCGCATGGTTAGAGCCTTTCTATTACCGGCCAAGAGACAGGCGCTCGGCCAAGAAATGCGGAAGGCCCGCCTCAAGAATGCGTTGAGCGGCCTTCTCGACGTCGTACGGAACGCGAATCAACTGGAACTCATTCTTTTGGGAGTCGAAGAGACCGAATGCGGCGCGTGGATCGCCGTCGCGCGGCTGGCCCACGGAGCCAGGATTGATGAAGAAGGTCTTCCCTTCGCCCAAAGCAAACTTCAGATCGTTATCGACGGAGTAAAGACCATCCGCCGAGAATATCCCAGGACTATGCGTATGACCGAAGAAACAAAGGCGGTAATTCTGCTCGGCGAGGTAGGGGATATGCGGGAGCACATCTTCCCACGTGAACAGGTAGCAGTCGCGATCGGTTGGGGATCCATGCGCTGCAAGGAAATGGGTGAATTGCATGTTGTCAGGGAGTTCTCGAAGCCACTTGAGATTCGCCTCTGAGAGGTGTTCGCGCGTCCAAAGCGCGGCGTGCAATGCCACGGGATTGAAGCCCCAAGGCTCCTCGATCCCGCAGGCAACCGCATCGTGGTTGCCGCAGATGGTGGGGATGCCACACTCCCGGATCAAATCGGTACACTCGTTGGGGCTTGCGTTGTAACCAACCACGTCCCCCAAACATACTATTTGATCCACACCCAGTTCTTGAATCCGCGCCTGCACAGCCTGCAGCGATTCAAGGTTGGCGTGCACATCCGAGATTATCGCGTAACGCAAATAACTCCATCCTCACGCCGACGGCGCTTCGTTGATCGTCCAAACCGCATTATCGTACATTACTGGTCGCAACCGGGACACTGCGCATCTCAAAGCCCAAAGTCGCCCTGCGCACTATCGCTCCGGCCTTCCAAAGCCCATCTGTCTGTCTCAGCAGCATTAACACCTGTCGTCCGCATTAACCCGCCACGATCCAATTCCGGCTCGCGTTCCTCGGGACGCGGAAAAATCCACAGGGCTAGTAGAGCATCGAGTTCGGGCATTGTGCCCCCAACGGGAGCCGGGTTTCAACCGCCATGTTGAATTGGATATCCTCAGGGCGCGCGGGTTGGCAATAAGCGCCTGCGAAGTTCCCCGCGGCATGGCGCCTGCGCCCGCGAAGGAATTGCGATGCGGTCGCAGGATTCTGTGGAGAGGAATATGAT
>JBAZRU010000838.1:0-918 GCA_041662805.1 Candidatus Hydrogenedentales bacterium
TTCACGCTGGCGAACGTGAAAGGCAAGGACTGCGACGCGGCGATGGCCGCTGCCGTTGAGACCACGGCCCCGGAAATTGGCGCACGGCTCCTCGTGCTCTTGGCGATTCGCATGTCCGACCTCGCCGTGCCCACGGCGGAGAAGGCGCTGGGAAGCGATGCCGCGCCCGTACGCAGTGCGGCCTTGAAGGCGCTGGCTCAGTTGGGCAAGAAGGAACAGGTCCCCCTCGTTGTGGACACCTTGAAGAAAGCGACGGATGAATCGTTGCGGACGGATGCCGCCGACGCATTGGGGTCCATCGGGGCCGTTTGCGGCGACGACGCGTTGCCTGCGATCCTCGATGGAATGAATGGGGCAACTCCCGAAGCGTCGGTTGCCTTGTTGCGGACGCTCGTGCGCGTAGCCACGCCGAAAGCGCTCGAAGCCGTCGTGGCGGCTGTAAACGGGCAAGACAAAACAATTGGAGACGAGGCCGCGAAGGTGTTGTCGAACTGGCCGTCGGGCGATGCGGCGCCGCATCTGCTCGCGCTTGCCAAAGACAGCAATGCGACTCGGCATGACCTTGGGCTGCGCGGTTACGTGCGGCTGGCGCAAGCGGATGCTTCGTTGGAAAACAAGGCGGCGATGCTGAAGACCGCGATGGACCTGGCGGGCCGCAAAGAAGAGAAGTGGCTGGTGCTCGCGGCGTGGGGCACGGTTCCCACCAAGCAGGCCATCGATGCGCTGGTTCCGCTGCTGGACAACGACGAGGTGCGCAACGAGGCTGCGGCCGCAATCATCTCGGTGTCGGCGGCAATGGTCAAGCAGACTCCGGATCGGAAGGACGATGCCGTAGGCGCGTTGAAGGCCGTCCTCGAGAAGTGTAAGGACGAGGGGATTCGCGAGCGCGCGCAGAAGACGCTGGATAGCATGGCGGGT
>JBAZRU010000838.1:928-2939 GCA_041662805.1 Candidatus Hydrogenedentales bacterium
GCCGGAATCCGCGAAATACAATCGATACGAATATCAGCCACGGAGCGCCGGGGGATCGGCATTCCGTGGCTGTTCGATTTTTGTGGGTTTGGTAGCCCTCGGACGTTTCGGCGAAACGTCCCTACCTGGAGTTAATCGTCAGTTCGATTTGGCGAGATGTCAGGCCAAGATAGTGGAGCATCGCATAGACGAAGATGCATACACCAAACATTTCGAAGGACTCTTCGAAGGTGACAAGCGCGGTGTATAGCGGGCCCATGTAGCCGCCATTGGCATCCACACGTCCCTCGAACATTTCGAATCCTATCGCTCCCGACACATAGACCATACCGGACGCCACAAGCAGGAAGGCCACGTTGCGCGGAAGGGCGAGGAGGAATCGAAAGAACAAGGCGAAGACAGCAAGCGCAAAAATGCCTCCGGGGATCACCCAAAGGTAGAAGAGGAAGCCGGAAGGCTTGACACCCTCGGCAATCGCGAACGATTGCAGCACGGCGCCCAGCCGTTCGTGGAGCTGGACGGTCTCGTCGACGGCGAACAGAAGACACATCGCGGCAATTGCGCTCCAGTAGACCCAATACGTTGTCTTTCGGCTGCGCTCGCAAAGGGTAACGCTATACGCCACCATTGCTGCCATCAGCCACTGGACGGACGACCAGAAGGAAGGGATGTTGTACTCATCCTCCAGATTGAACAGCGGCACCAATCCCTTCAGGTTTCCGTGGTCGAAGCTAAGGCGAGACACTTGTCCGATGATGTGCAATACGACGAGGCCGCTGCTGATTGCGATTAAGCAAAGAAAGACGCGGCGAGGAGATATGTCGATGGACACGGTCTCTAGTTCCTTCTGTCGGGCCGTTGGGGATTAGGAGCATCTGCCTGTCGCGTTTACTTGTCACTACCGATGGTCTTGTACACGAGTCCTCCGACAACGGCTCCTAGCATCGGGGCAACCCAGAACATCCAGAGTTGGGACAGCGCCCATCCGCCGACAAAAAGCGCCGGGCCGGTGCTGCGAGCGGGATTGACCGACGTGTTGGTCACGGGGATGCTGATGAGGTGGATCAGGGTGAGGCCGAGGCCGATGGCGATGGGCGCGAGGCCGGCCGGGGCGCGTTTGTCGGTCGCGCCGAGGATGATGACGAGGAACATGCCGGTCATCACGACTTCGCAGATGAATCCGGACATCATCGTGTAGCCGCCGGGGGAATGTTCTCCATAGCCGTTGGAGGCGAATCCGCCGCTGAGCGAGAAGTCCGCCTTTCCGCTGGCAATGAGGTACAGGACGCCCGCGCCGGCCACCGCGCCAAGGACCTGCGCGATGATATATGGGATGAGCTTCGAGGCAGGGAAACGTCCGCCGACGACCAGCCCAACGGAGACCGCGGGGTTGAGGTGACAACCGGAAATATGCCCGATGGCAAAGGCCATGGTGAGCACCGTAAGGCCAAACGCGAATGACACGCCGAGCAGGCCAATGCCTACGTCGGGAAATGCTGCGGCCAGCACGGCGCTGCCGCAACCGCCAAGGACAAGCCAAAACGTGCCGACGAATTCCGCGCCTAGACTTTTGCCAAGTTTCATGTTGCCTCCTATGGTGTGAGACCACACCGCCCGGGACACGTCACGACACCAACCTTCACGGGCAACATCTTATACGAAAGGAGGGCTACTGCCAAGTGAAGTCGGCGGTCTCAAAAGCGTTATTCCACTGTCCCGCTTTGCGCGCTATGATTGCCTCCGTGCGGCTAACGCGAGATTTCGACGGCGCGACCGCCCCAAGTCTTGGCGAAGTCGTTCGGCTTGCGCATGCTCTTTCCAAAGGATGGATCCCAGATCTCCGCAAGACCGTCCTTCATTCGGATGAATGCCGCTGCATGTCCGTCGATCTCGGTCGAGAGATTGACGAAGACGACCGCAGGCGGGTGAATGCGCGTGATGTCGCGCTCGGGGATCATGCGCTTCTTGCAGGAGAACCCCAGTCCCCGCATTCCGTGCACGACTTGGGCCG
>JBAZRU010000839.1:0-2939 GCA_041662805.1 Candidatus Hydrogenedentales bacterium
TGGCTGCCTGGTCTGAAGAGAAGATGAGAGAAGTTGTCGCTCTCTGTAGACAACTAGATTCCAGACTTACCAAGGCGAAGAGGATGAAGGTCTTTGAAGCTCCATTCGGCACGACACCAACACCGCACACATGGGGAGAAGTCGCATTGGTTCAAGCGAGGCTACTCTCAGGTTCGTGGCAACCAGGCGAGCACGTCTGGATACGAGTTGTTCATGAGAAGAAGATTCTTGGCGACGGGCGATTGAACAAGGGTTGGTTTATTGGCGAAGACAAATCGGATTTGCCGCAGAGGAAGGCAAAAAGGCCCATGTGCCTGGACTATGAATATGAATACACGCCAGATGAATACGTCGAAGTTAAGGAAGTGGTCTATGGGCTGGAGATTTCCAAGTTACACCCCCTCAACCCCAAGACGGAAGAACAGATCAGCCTTGAGAGACAGAAGGCGAAGGAAGATCTTTGGAAGGCCATTGACTTAATTCTTGAGAAGGCCCTGACCATTCCCAGCGAATGACCCAGCCACTCCCGGCGCCCAAAGGTCCTTCCGTCGAATCGGACCGAAGGGAGGCATCAGGCAACTTCCGTGACGGCCAGCGAGATTCCATCGATCACCGGGAGGGGCAGATTCTTGTGTACTCTGAAGTTCACCCATTCCTCCAGCACTTCTCTCAATTCCTCGCGACAGGCTTCAAGGGTCTTTGCCTTGGAGTAGACGCCGTTTGTCTCCGGGATCTCGCCATAGTAGCTCCCGTCATCAGGCAAGATTTCGTACTTGGCATGGCCGAGAGCGGCCTGGACATATTCGAGAAGCATTGATTGACCTCCAGAGTGTAGACGAGGACTCTGTGGCTTCAGAATAATCTAAGTCCGCGCGGTTGTCACATGGGGTCTATGGACACTTTCTCCCATCCTATCCTGTGCATCCCTGTAGGCTGTCTTTCTCTCCGGTTTCCCTCGCGCCAGTGCAGCGAACTTGCATCAACATACAGGAAGTGCACGACGGCAATTGCACTTCGGCTGACCGTGAGGGCGGTGAAGGATACTGAATGCACGCGCGCTCATCGAGCGTCGCGCTACTGGCACATCGGGCGTCGCGCTACTGGCACATCGGGCGTTTCGCTACTGGCACATCGGGCGTTTCGCTACTGGCACATCGGGCGTTGCGCTACTGGCTCATCGAGCGTTGCGCTACTCGATCATCGGGCGTCGCGCTGCTCGATCACGTCCCATTTGCCTCCGCGCGCGGACGGGAATAGTATGGGTGTCGATCAACTGGGGAGATACCTATGCTGAAGCGGATTGCGGTAGTCGGTGGGAAAGATGCGACGGTGTCCGAGGAATTGGTCAAGGCGGCCAAGGGCAAAGACATCGAGTTGGTGAAGGTGGCGTCGAAGGCGAAGATTCCGCCTGCGGTGGTGATCGCCGTGGCCGACGATGCCAAGGCGTCGTTGGCGGTTTCGATTGCCGATGTGTTGGCGACGCGCCAGGAAGACATGCTCTATCTGCTGGCGACGGCCATCGACAGCCGCGAGGAATTGGCGGCGGGGTCGTCGTTGCGCGTGAAGGAACATGCCACGCGCTTCGCGAAGGCGCTTAAGTTGTCCGCGAAAGACCAGGCGACGCTCGAACGCGGCGCGCTGCTGCGCGACATTGGCAAGCTGCGCATCCCGAACTGCATCTTGCTCAAGTACGACCTGCTTACCCACGACGAATGGGAGACGATCTACCGCCACTCCGCAACCGGCGCCGAGGCCCGCCATCGCCGACATCGAAGACATTGTCCACTACCATCACGAGCGGTGGGACGGCAACGGATACCCCAACGGACTCGAAGGCGATGACACACCGCTCCTGGCCCAGGCCGTCCACATCCTCGACGTGTACTGCGCCATGACGAGCGTTCGCCACTACCGCAAAGAAGTCCACGGCCACGACGCCGTGCTCGATTACCTGAAATCCGAAGCCGGCGCGCACTTCCATCCCGAATTGCTGAAGGTTTTCATCGACGCAGGGATAGGGCAAGCATAGACCCTACTGCTGTTGCGCGGCGTCCCGAAGAGCGGCGGGGTCTTGCCGATAGAATTGTTGCAGGACGCCGTAGAGTTCCGGGTGTCTTTGTTGCAGGGCGTGGGGGCGCTCGAAGAAACACTCGGTGACTACCGCGAAGAATTCGGTGGGGTCGGTGGCGCCGTAGTCGTCGATGAGTGTGCGGCGGTTGTGCTCGACGTCGCTCCAGAGTTGCTCGTATTCGCCGGAGAGCACGCGGCCCCATTCGGCTTGCGCCTCTTCGTCGTCCAGCAGCGGCGCGCCGTTGGTGACGCCGTCTTCGTGATCGAGTTGGTGCGCGAACTCGTGCAAGATGAGGTTGTCGCCGTCGTCGCGATACTGCGCGCCGCGCAACGCGTGCCGCCACGAAAGCACAACCGTCCCCCAATCCCACGATTGACCGAAATGGACGTCTTCGCCTTCGAGGGGGCCGTCGCCCAGGTCTTCCTCTTCCGTCGGCGCGACGAACGCGTTGGGGTACACGAGGATCGAGCGCAACTCCGGGAAGTAATCGGTGTCGCGGTGAAGCAGCAGAACGGCGGCTTGCCCCGCTATCGTGACCTTGATCTCATCGGTCATTGCGAGGCCGCCGCATCCTTCCCAGTTCTTCTCGGCGACGAGCACTTGGATGTGCCCGCGGAGTTCGGCCTGCGCGTCCGCCGGCAGCAAGCGATAGTAGGCGACGTTGCGCGCGAGAATTGCCTCCCATTCCGAAGGGAAGGGCTGACGGCGCAGCCGTTCGCGACGCCGTCGCTTAAACCCGAACATGGGCGGGTTCCATCATTTACGACGAACCTTCCAACCACGCCAGCTCTTCGCCGGTGAGTTTGATTTGCAGCGTCTCGGCGAGCGCGCGGAATTCGTCGCCGGAGTAGGCCGCGACCAGCGGGAA
>JBAZRU010000840.1:0-1169 GCA_041662805.1 Candidatus Hydrogenedentales bacterium
TTAAAGAGCTTGCTGCAAAACACTCGAATCCAAAAGGAGGCTTTCGAGCGACGATATCCATCGGCCATCCTTATCGCAAGAAAGAAGGGGGACCATGTTTCGCAAAAGCTGCATCCTGCTTCCCACGGACTTCTCGCCGTACGCCCTGCACGCGATGAAGTATGCGCTTGCCATCGCGAAAGCCTACGAAGGCCGCGTCCACTTCCTGCACGTCATCGACGAAGCGCTTGTGTCGGGAGGACACGCCCACGGTCTGTGGCTGACCAAAGGGGACGCTGACGCCCTTGTGGCCTCCATGAAGGACCACGCGGGAAACCGCCTGGAGATGCTCACCCGGATTGCGGACGATCAGGGAGTCGTATGCTCCAGCTACACCGTCGTGGGCAAGCCCCAGGATGAAATCCTGAACCACGTCCGGGATCACGGTTGCACTCTGGTCGTCCTCGCCACGCACGGGCGTTCCGGTTTCGATCATATGGTATTCGGCAGCGTTGCCGAAAAAGTCGTGCGTCAATCGCCCGTTCCCGTGCTTTGCATCAAGCATCCCGAGCATGAGTTCGTGAACGACGAGGATTTGTCGCTAAAGATCAAACGGATACTCTTCCCAACCGATTTTTCCCCCTTTGCCGACAAGGCTCTGCCTTTTGCTGTCTCCCTGTGCAGGGAGTTTCATGCGAGCCTCGTGCTATTTCATGCGAGCGAGCTATCCGTCGCGTTGCCGGAATTCATGCCCGACGCCGCGCTTACTATCGGTACCACGATGGAGGCCACGGCCCGAGAGGCACTCGACCGCATGAAGGACAGCATCGAAGATGTCGAGGTGGAAGTGGCCGCGGTGACGGGTGTGCCGCATCGCGAGATATGCAGGCTGGTCGAAAGGCTGCCTGTGGACTTGATCGTCATGCCCACCCACGGCAGGTCGGGAATTGGGCATATCCTTTTCGGAAGCGTCGCGGAGAAGGTCGTCCGGCTCGCTGGGTGTCCTGTATTTACCATTCGGCCCGAATGGGAAGGGCCGGAGCCGCAGGCAGAGTAACCCTGCGGGCACTTCCCCAGTCCCCCTGGAAAACAGAAACCGCAGCCGTGGTCTAGTTTGACCGGTCTTGGCTGCGGTACAAGTCCAACATCTCCGTGATGTCACCGGGCTTCAGCTTGCCCGTCGCCACCAC
>JBAZRU010000840.1:1179-2933 GCA_041662805.1 Candidatus Hydrogenedentales bacterium
CACCGTCAATGTCGTGGATGATGAATCGATTTCTCCCCTGTTCTATGGCTTCCCCCATGACCCGCCCCGCTAAGTCCTCCAGTAGTTCCCGTTTCTGGGACTGGTCCGCCTCCCGCCAGGAGGACGTTTCGGTGAGGGTCATGGTGTAGTGCCAGGCATCTGAAGTGCCCGTTTTCCGCTGGTGCATGGGCGTGCCCTCCCTAGAACTCGACTCGCCGAGCCGATTCCGGTTGATTGGAGTGGTCGCAATTGAGCGTACGCGAAGTATAACACAATCCTAACAGCCGAATGGAAAGAAAAATCGGAGGGCCTTGCGAGAGCGATCTATCGCGTACAGATTCTCGCGAATCGCTCGAAAAAGTCGGGAAAAGTCTTCGATACACATTCCGAGTCTTTGATGGCCACGCCGGGGATCCGAAGCCCGGCCATCGCAAAACTCATCGCCATGCGGTGGTCGTCATACGTATCGACAGCCGCTCCATGCATCGCGCTGCCCGGCGTAATCGAAAGTCCATCGGCGTGTTCTTCGACGGCCGCGCCAAGCTTTCTGATCTCTGTGGCGGTCGCCGAGATTCGGTCTGTCTCTTTGATGCGAAGGTTCGCTACATTGCGAATAGTCGTCGTGCCCTCCGCGAAGAGGGCCGTTACGGCAAGCGTCTGGGCCATGTCCGGCATCGCGTTCAAGTCGATATCGATTCCTTTGAGTGCTGCTCCGGAGCGAACCTCAATCCAATCGGATCCTTCTTCGACTTCACACCCCATTTTCTCCAGCACATACGCGAACTGGGCGTCGCCTTGGTGCGACCGGCTCGTCAGATTTGAGACGCGTACTCGCCCCCCCGCAATGGCCGCCGCTGCCAGGAAATACGAAGCCCCGGATGCATCGGCCTCGATTGCGTACGTCCCAGGGCGATACTGCTGTCCGGCGGTTACATGAAACGCCGAGTACCCTTTGTTCGTGGCATGAACACCGCGCTCCTCCATCATTGCCAGCGTAAGGTCGACGTACGGCTTCGAGACCAACTCCCCTTCAACCTGAATGCTTACGTCCGAAGTCGCGTAGGGTGCGACTATCAAGAGCCCCGTCAGGTATTGGCTGCTGGCCCCGCCGCGCACCCGGGTCTTCCCTCCGAATTGGCCGGTGCCTCCAATCGTTATCGGCGGACAAGCCGTATCTGTGTCGGCCTCTACGCCCCATGCCCGCAACGCGTCCACCAAGTCGAGAATAGGCCGTTCGCGCATTCGGGCCGTTCCGTCCAAGACGGCAGTTCCCTGAAGCGTTGCGCAGGCGGCGGCAAGAAAACGCACGGCAGTCCCCGAATTGCCTAAGAAAAGGGGAGACCCCGGCGCAACGAAAGCGCGCCCGTCAATACGCAACGTTCCCCGATCACGCGATACCGGGACGCTCAACCCCCGCAACCCGCCAATCATATAGTCGGTGTCATCACAGTCCGCCGGTTCCAGGAGAACGGACTCACCCCGAGTCAGGCCCGCCATGACCAAGGCGCGCGCCGTGCAACTCTTCGAACCAGGAATCGAAACAGTTGCGTCAACAGACGACACGGGGGTGATGGAGATGGTACTCATGGCTTAGAAGCGAAGTTCCACGCGATTGCCGCGCGAAAGTCCAAGTTGAACATGGGCATTCCCGCGATTCACGGCAATCTCGAGATAGTCGGAACTCCCAATCAAGGCCACTGCCTGTCCCTGCTCGACGTCACCATACGTTTCCGACACGCACGCAAGCCGCGTAT
>JBAZRU010000841.1:0-2929 GCA_041662805.1 Candidatus Hydrogenedentales bacterium
AACGAGCTACCAGACTGCTCCACCCCGCGACTGAACGAAAAGCTAGTATATCAGCGGAAGATGCCTAAGTCAAACCAGCGACGGGATTTTGTTTGAGGGCGTCTGATGTTTGCTTCCACGATGGCGTGTCGATGGGGTGGGTAAGACAAAATTGACACGACCGGTCGCAAATGGAAGAATGTCGCGGGTTTAGCTGCAAGGTGGTCGGAGTCCCCGCGTCTCGCGCGGGTGCATCCATGCTGTGGGAGGTAATACAGCCGTGAGTGTTGCCATTGATCATGTCCTGGAAGAGAAGCGTCATTTCGAGCCCAGTGACGAATTCGCGAAGAAGTCCAAGGTGCGTTCGCTCGAAGAGTACGAGCGGATGTACCGCGAGTCCATCGACGATCCCGAGGCGTTCTGGGCGAAAGCCGCGTCGGAACTGCACTGGTTCAAGAAGTGGAAGCGTGTGCTGAACGACGACAATGCCCCATTCTACAAGTGGTTCGAAGGCGGTAAAACAAACGTAGCCTACAATTGTCTTGACGTCCACCTGAAGACGTGGCGCAAGAACAAGGCCGCCATCATTTGGGAAGGCGAGCCGTATGGGCAGCGGACGATTCTCACCTATCGCGAACTGCACCGGCAGGTGTGCAAGTTCGCGAATGCGTTGCGCGGGCTTGGCGTCAAGCCGGGCGACCGCGTCGCCATCTATCTTCCCATGGTGCCCGAACTTGCGATTGCCATGCTCGCCTGTGCGCGCATTGGCGCGGTGCATTCCATCATCTTCGCCGGTTTTTCGGCGGCTGCTCTGGTCGACCGCATCAACGACGCGGGAGCCAGCGTGGTCATCACGTCCGACGGCGGTTATCGTCGCGGGCAGGTCGTGGAACTGAAGAAGGCGGTGGACGAAGCGTTGCTGAAATGCCCCACGGTGGGGCGCGTCATCGTCGTCGAGCGGACGCACACGCCGGTCCAGATGGTTCACGGGCGCGACATCTTCTGGCACGAGATCATGCTGATGCCGTCCGATGTGTGCCCTCCGGAGGAATTGGACTCGGAGCACCCCCTGTACATTCTCTACACGTCGGGCTCGACCGGGAAACCCAAGGGCATTCTGCACACCACCGGCGGCTACATGGTGGGGACATATCTGTCGTCGAAGTATGTGTTCGACCTTCATGAAGAAGATACATTCTGGTGTAGCGCGGATATCGGCTGGGTGACCGGGCACAGCTACGTGATCTACGGCATCCTCGCGAACGGAGCAACGACGGTGATGTATGAGGGCGCGCCGAACTATCCGACGCCGGACCGGTTCTGGCAGATCATCGAGCGCTACCAGGTGACCGTGTTCTACACGGCGCCGACCGCGATTCGCGCGTTCTCGCGGTGGGGCGAAGGGTGGCCGGCCAAGCACGATTTGAGCAGCTTGCGCCTCTTGGGCACGGTCGGTGAACCAATCAACCCCGAAGCGTGGATGTGGTACCACAAGTATATCGGAAACGAGCGATGTCCGATTGTCGACACGTGGTGGCAAACCGAAACCGGCAGCATCATGATCACGACACTGCCGGGGGCCATGAGCGCCAAACCGGGTTCGGCTGGGCTCCCATTCTTTGGCGTGAAGCCGATGATTGTCGACGAGGAGGGCAACGAGGTCGACCATTGCCACAGCGGGCTGCTCGTCCTTGGCGGACCGTGGCCGGCCATGCTGCGCACGCTGTACCATGCCGACGACCGCTTCCAGGAAGTCTACTGGTCCAAGTTCGCCAAGCAAGGCTGGTACTTCACCGGAGACGGCGCATACATGGATGAGAACGGCTACTTCATGATCATCGGGCGCATCGACGATGTCATCAACGTTTCCGGACACAGGCTCGGAACGATGGAGATCGAATCGGCGCTCGTGTCGCATTCCATGGTCGCCGAGGCCGCAGTCGTCGGCTATCCACACGACATCAAAGGCCAAGGCGTGTGCGCGTTTGTGTCGGTTCCGGTCGGGACTACGCCGACGGAGCGCGACAAGGATTTGCTTCGCGAACACGTCTCCAAGGAGATCGGGGCCATCGCGAAGCCTGATCAGATTCGATTTACGGACGCGCTGCCCAAAACGCGCTCCGGGAAGATCATGCGGAGGCTATTGCGCGATGTCGCGGCAGGGCGCGATGCAAGCGGCGATACGACGACCCTCGAAGACTTCAGCGTATTGGCCAAGCTGAGGGAAGATCAGGAAGGGTAGGGGAGAAGCACACTCCAGGGAAGGCTTTCTTTTCAGGGAAGGCCTTCCCTGTTTTCTATTTCCGGGCGCAGCGCGAACAGAGTCCGCGAATCTCCACGTGGATCGATTTGACGGCGCATCCGGGGAGCACTTTCTCCGCGACATTCAAGCGTCCCAGTGCATCCAGAGAAACATCGGCAACGCTGCCGCACGCGGTGCACACGAAATGGTGATGCGGGTCCGGGTTCGCCTCGTAACGCGCCGGCCCCGGCAGCGAGCCCACGCGGGAAATGAGCTTCTTCTCTTCGAGCAATCCAAGCGTGCGATACACGGTGTCCAGCGAGATGCTCGGCATCTTCTTGCGCACGCGCCGATGAACCGTCTCGGTGTCGGGATGCGTGTCGAGCCCCATCAGCTCACGAAATATCTCGATGCGCTGCGGCGTAATTCTGACCCCCGCATCTCTGCACGCTTCCAAGAAGTGCGTCATGGCCCGCTTCGAATCTATCGTCTCGCTTCTCATAGTCACCCTGAAGATTTAAGAGGAGATACAGCCAGGATTCACGCGGAATCAGCAACCTCACCCCAGCCGCATCGGACTTCCTGTGGCAAATGATCCAGCCTGCTACCGTTCAATTATACCCCATTTGGTCCCTGAAACGACAGTGCAGGCGCAATTAATTCCTCTTGACATCGTACAGTTCCTACGGTAGAGTAATTCATAGATAA
>JBAZRU010000842.1:0-2929 GCA_041662805.1 Candidatus Hydrogenedentales bacterium
TCTTGAGCGGTCTGCAAGACCCTTTCATAATAGTAGGCTCGATGATTGTTGGCGTCAATAGGGTTCCGATACGTCATCGACCTGTGAAGTCCTTCCGGCTTCATTCGTTGGATTTCGTGGAGTTTTCTGCCATCATCCCGCGACTCCCATAATCGACAAGCCGAATCTAAGGAAATTGATTACGAAATGAACTCTCCACTTCTGGAAATCGATGGGCCATGACCAGAACCGCTCGCATGGTGCGGTTTCCCCTCTCCCCCACGTTCGCCGCAATTTATGTGGCGCTGGCCCTGATTACGTGCGTGCTTATAGACCAGTCCGTGCGCTGGCCGTTTCGCTGGAATTCGCTAATCTGGCAACCTTTCCCTTCGCCCTTCAACGGATTCGAGATGAACAAGGCCCTGCCGTGGCTGCTCATCCCGTTTGTCCTATGCTTGCCGACGATGGATTGGGGCTATCTAGGGTTTCGCCGTTGGAAACGCGCGGACTTGTGTCTTCTGTTGGCGCTGGCGGGAGTGTGCTTGCTGGCGGTGTTGCTGGTGCCATTCATACCAAGCCTTAAGGCGTGGTATCCGGGCATAGCGGAGCAACCGTTCGACTTGCGCTGGCGTGTCGTTATCTTCCAATTGGCCTGGATAGCGTCGTGGCTACCGGGCTGGGAATTCCTACATCGCTACTTCCTGTTGCGCCCCTTTCAGGAACGATTCAAGCGGTTTGGCTGGTTGGTTGTGCCGTTGTCTGAAGGACTCTTCCATTTGCAGAAGCATCCGCTTGAAATGGTTGGGATGGTCGCGATATCGCTCGTGTTGACCTTTTGGGCTGCACGGCGCCGCAACATGATGCTGCCGTTTCTGGCGCATCTGATCGTTGAAGTGGAGTTGGTCATTGTCCGACTGTTTTACTGATGTGCGGCCTGGACGATGCCGGCTGGAAGCCGGCGGTACAGGCACCATGGACTGGGGGGTCATTCCTCGATTGGCGTGAGGGTGATGAAGATATCCTCCCCTTCTACCTTTAGTCCGTAGCGGCGCAGGCGGGTCGAATCATGGGTCAGGCAGTCGCCTGTGCGGATGTTGTAGACCCACTGATGCCGCGGACACGTGACGATATCGCCTTCGAATCTACCCGTGGTCAGGTCCCAATTCTGGTGCTTGCAGCTAATCTCGGTCGCGAAAAAGACCCCTTCGGCATCCTTGAAAATGGCGACGTTTCGGGCGACAAGCTTGAATTTTTTGAAACGGACTTCGTCGAAATCGGTAACCTTGGCTATCTTTACGTATTGCATGATGAAACTGTACAGCTCCAGACTTCGTAGGGGGACTAATTGCGCGCGTTGACTGTGGTTGGTATCATACGCGAAATTGTCCGGGATGCAAGGCCTCGATAAATGTCAGAATCAGATAAGAAACGAGGAGATACGACCAAGCTTATTCTGCCCGAAGAGCTAGCGCAGCTTCGTGCCATGCAGAGCAAGCACAAGCGCGTGAGCCTTATCGTGCTTTCGGGCTGGCAGATTGGCCGTGAATTCGTCATCGACACGCCGGAACTCACCATTGGCCGCTCGGTGGACGCGGAAGTGTCCATTAACCTGCCATCGGTTTCGCGTCAACACGCGAGAATCTCGTTTGCCGCCGCGGAAGAGGAATCCTATTTCTATCTGGCGGACCTCAAGAGCATGAACGGGACGAGCGTCAACAACGAAGAGATTAAGGAAGCCCGCCTTCAGAGCGGGGATAAGATCCAAATCGGGGACGTTGTAGTGAAGTTCCTGATTCAGGATCCGATGGATGCGAAGTTCCACGAGGAAGTCCACCGCCGGATTCACTATAACCAGCTTACAGGGCTACTCACCCTTGAGTCCTTCAAGCCCCAGCTCGCCGAAGAGATCGCCAAGGCAAAGCCAGGCACGCGATTCACGGTGGCCATGACAGACTTGGACGGTTTGAAGAAGGTTAATGACACCTACGGACACCCCATGGGAAGTCTGGTCATCCAGGAGATGGGACGCACGATACGAGAATTGCTCCGTACGCGCGACCGCTCAGGCCTGTATGGCGGAGACGAAGCCATCTTCTTGTACCCCGATACGCTACTCGATGAAGCGGTTGAAATCGCGGAGCGCCTGAGAGAAGGCATCGCTTCCATGCCGCTGAGCTTCGAAGACAAGCCTTTTGGCGTGACCATCAGCCAAGGCTTGGCGGAGTGGCCGACCCACGGGCAGACGATGGAGCAGATTATCGCGGCGGCAGACGGCGCGCTGTACGCAGCCAAGGGGGCGGGGCGCAATTGCGTTCGTGTTGCTGGTGAGTAGCGTACGTCCCGTAGTAACGCTTCTGACGGATTTCGGCACTAAGGACGCCTATGTCGCTGCCATGAAGGGGGTCATCCTTACCCGGTGTCCGGAAGTCACCATAGTCGATCTCTCGCACGAGATTACCCCGCAAGACATTTTCGAGGGAGCACTTTTTCTGGCGGAAGCTGCCCACTATTTCGCCCCCGGGACGATTCATTGTGTTGTCGTGGATCCCGGCGTTGGGACATCCCGCTTGCCGATTGCGGCGTCCGCGGGCGGCCAGCTCTTCGTTGCGCCCGACAACGGCATACTGTCGCTTTTTGTCCGCAAGCATCCCCTCGGCGAGGTTCGCATGATAACGAACAAGCGGTTCATGCTGGACCGAATCAGCGCGACGTTTCACGGCCGCGATATTTTCGCACCGGCCGCGGCAGCGCTGGCGAGTGGCGTCCCGGTAGAGGAAGCAGGCGACCGTACAACGACAATGACCATGTTGGACATTCCATGGGCGAAACGGGACGAGGACAACCGCGTTGTTGGGATCGTCATGCACATCGACCGCTTTGGAAATGCGATAACGAACATTCGACGCGAGGACCTCGATCCTGCCGGGCCAAGGGACATACGCGCGGGGCA
>JBAZRU010000843.1:0-2926 GCA_041662805.1 Candidatus Hydrogenedentales bacterium
ATCGTACCCGCTTACGAGTCTATGCGTCCAGCGCCTTCAGGGCGTCAACCCAGCGGCAAGCGTGGTGAGAATCGAAACCCATGTCGTACAGATTGGGAACTGGCCCGGGTACTTGATGAAGCTAACGTGTCCGTCAAGGAAAAGTACGTTTCCTCCGCCAGGGACGTGGTTATACGACGGCTGGTCGAAGTATCCCGTTGAGTGCGTAATATCCCACATCGCGGGCAGTTCACTTTGTGCCTTACTCGATGCGGCAGCATTGTTGATGTCTGAGATGAAGAAACGCTCAATCCCTTCGCGAATTCTGTAGGCGGTCTTGTTGGCGTGCGCGATACTAAGGTCGTTCTCGTGGAACGTACCGAATACTTGACTTGCCAACGCCGCAGCTTGGCCGGTAGTAACCCCCGTCAGGGCCTCGCCGTAGAAGGCGGCATCGATCGCTGGCTCGGCAGGTAGGGCATTCTCGTCGGCACCGGCTATCAGATAGAAGCTCGGCTCAAATACCCACCCCATGTACTGATAAGAGACATCCCAGAATCGACAGGGATCAACTGGACCACCGTAGTTCCTGAAGAAGTTCTCGAAATACTCATGGGAATCTGGGTCAGAAGGGCATTGGCAGACATTTACGTCCGTCAAGTACTCGGGATATACCGCCGGCCCGTCGAAGAACAAGTGATTGACGTTTGGAATCCGTATGGCATCGTCGCACGAATCAACCCAGACCTTCGACATGCTGGGCCATTTTTCGCCCTTGCTTTCGTTGGCGTACATTTTGAACACGACGCCGAGCTGTTTCAGGTTGTTCTGGCAGCTTGCTCGGCGGGCGGCTTCGCGAGCGCGGGCAAGTGCTGGTAGCAGAATCGCAGCGAGAATCCCGATGATTGCGATTACGACCAGAAGTTCAATTAGTGTGAAACCTCTCTTTCGCATAACATTCCACCCCTCCAAGTTATTGGGCTGAAAGTCAATAGCGCAACCGAACTCAAAGAATGGGATTAATGAGGAATGTCTCGACATCACCTCCTTTTAACAGGCCTCGGCTTAAGCCGGTGAGAATCCCCCAAACACCCTGGGCTGATCGCCAATGCCTTATAAGAAAGCTATGAGACTCATTTGTGGGCGCGGCGTCAATTTCGCGCCAACCACAATTCCATCTTAGTCCACGTTGGTGTTCTTTGCAAGGATGTTTTTATTGATAGTATTATAATATAACTAATTATAGCAATATCGGACGTGGGAAGACGTCGTACCGAAAATGATAGGGAGATCCTGAAAACCAATGAACTCGGGGTCAGCGGACCACGATGGGCAGGTCGATGCTCGACGCGTGTTGCGCATTGCGGGCGACGGTGATCGTGGGGGCGCCTTCGGCGGGATAGCGCGCGAAGACCGACGCATCGTGCCCTGCGATGGCGACCCGGATACGGCTTCCCTTCTTCACCACTACCGACGTTGGGAAGAGGTCGAAGGCGATCTCCGCCGTCTCGCCTGCGACAAGCGGCATGGCGTCGGCGCGCTTGAATGTGTGGTATGGGCCGAACACCTTGTAGGGCGGCGTATCAGTCGAGACCTTGCGGTGAATCGCGCGGAGCATGCCTTCAGTGAGGTAGGTCACGGTTCCATCGGGTGCTACGGATTCGAGGTAGGCATAGAACCCGCCGTCCGTCGAGGTCGATTCGACAAACAGCGTGACGACCGGATGCCCGGTAATCTCGGTGTCCGCTTCCAAGGGCGCGCTGGTGTAGACCAGGAGCCTGGCGTCTTGGGTCGCGCGGTCGGCATAGACCACGTCCTCGCCGTCGGCTTGCGTGCGCCAGCGGTTTGCATTTCCGGAGGTCGCGGCGAAATCGACCGTGTAGGTATCCACCGCGTCGGCCTCCGCGGGGGCCGACGGCGCCAACGCGTTATCGGGCGCGAAGTACCAGCGCTTCATTCCGGCATTGGGCAAGGGCCAGACCGAGCTCTTCTTCCATTTGCCTTCCCCCATGGTGAAATAGCGGACTTCGTGTGCGGAACCGGAGTTGGCATCGCCTTTGAGATATGCGTCGAAGAACTTCAGGTATTCGGCCAACTGGACGTCTTTGGCGGGCTGAATTGCCGCGTCGACGGGCTTGAAGGGGTCCACGTCGGCTTTGCCACCATGGCTCCAAGGCCCGAGCACGACCACTTGCGGATTCTTGAACGTCGCGAACCGTGCCAGCGCGCCGCGGGCAGTGCCTGCGTCGAGCCACCCTGTGCTGACGTACATCGGGATGTTCGCTGCCTCGAGCGCTTTACGGAGGCCGCTTGGGCTGAACGTGTCGAAGGCAATGCCTGTTGTGCCGAATGCGTCATCGCGAAACTCGAGTTTGCGCCCGGCCTCGTAGATATCCACGTTGGCGGAACGCTGTTGGATGGCCGCGGCAAGTTGAACGCCTTCGGGATCTTCATCGACGCGCTTCACGCCGGTGATCACGCGCTTAAGGATGTCGTAGTCTTTGTTGCGGTATTTCGCCACGGCGACCAAGTCGTTCGTGTCGAGCATGCGCGCGCCATCGCGCCAGAACCGGAGAAACCAGTCGTTTAGCACACCACCTGGGGCGATATTGTCCACCCACGGGTCGAAATCGCTGTACAGTGGCGCAGCAGCCTTCAGGGCGGGACGGTTCAGGCCGGTAACGAGTTCCGCGGCGGTACCGTCGTATTACACGCCAAGGGCTCCGACCTTGCCGTTGGACCACGGCTGCTTCGCAACCCAATCGACGACCTCTCCAAAGTCGTTGATTTCGTCGACGGAAAACGGCTGCGTGCGCGTGCCGTACGAGGCGCCGGTTCCGCGGGCATCGGCATATAGGATGGCATAGCCCGCAGCGCCCACGGCCGTGGCCTCTTCGAGGTTGAAGTCGTCGGTGGGCACCACACCTGTGTATGACAGAAGCTTGAT
>JBAZRU010000844.1:0-2925 GCA_041662805.1 Candidatus Hydrogenedentales bacterium
GCCGTACAAATTGAGTACAGCGATTGGGTACGCATCGAGGGCCTGCTGGATGCGCTGGAGACTGAATCTCCCGGCATTGTCGACTTGACCCCATTTCACGGCATCATGACCTTGCGCGAAGATCCTCTCGAGTACCAAGCTCGTATCCGTGGCGAATGGGATGACAAAGCTACTTGACACGAGCATCGTCCTCTACGGTCTGGAGGGGCGTCTCGGTTTACCGCTTGGAGCCTCCGAATATGCCATCTCTGTCATAACGGAAATGGAGTTGCTTTCGTTTCCACAACTCACAACAGACCAAGAGGAAAGCATTCGACTCTTCATTTCGAAGATTCGTGTTTGCGGTCTTTCAAGGCCCGTGCGCGAGAAGGCCATAGAGCTTCGACGAAAATTCGCACTGAAGCTCCCCGATGCTATAATCGCCGCGACTGCGTTCGTCTATGCGTGCGATCTCATCACAAACGACAAAGCATTGCTGAAATTATCTGATATTTCCGCGTATGGCATTCCGCTTATTGAGTCCTGAAGAAGACGGATTTACCCCAACGCATTAGGTTTGAGCCCACAGAGTCAGGGGGATTCATGAATCGCCACATATCACCACTCTCGCTGGCATTTCTCTTTAGCGCACTTTTTGCAGCCGCTGCGGCGCAACCTGCGACGACCGACTTTAAAGGCGACGCGGAAGCTGTCCCCCTCAGCCGCGATCATGCCCTCATCTACACTGACACACAGAACAATAGCTCCGACGAACCCATCGTCTTGAACCCCGGCCCGCATCTGTTCATCGACCGCTATCTCATCTCCGAGAGTGCCAACGTGCGGCGCGTCGTCAATTCGCCACAACGCGACACAGCAATACCGAATCCCATCATCACCGGTAAGGAAGACCACTGCTACCAACCCTATATGACGATCCTTCGTGATGATTCCTCTGGCCGCTTCCGCATGTGGTACGGCGGCTACGTGGGCGAAGGCGATTCCTACCGCTCGTGCATCAGCTACATCGAATCCGCGGACGGCATTCGATGGGACCGGCCCGCGCGTGTTCTCGACGACCCGGCGCCCATTCAGTTCGGCACCTGCGTCGTCGACGACGGCCCTAGTGCTCCGCTCCCCGCCGAGCGCTTCAAGTATGCATGGTGGAAAGACGGAGGCCTGAAGATCGCCACTTCTCCCGACGGTCTCGCGTGGAAACCCATGACGGATGCGCCCGTCCTGAAGGCCAATCACGACATCACGGGGTTGTTCTTTGACCCGTTGCGCAAGCGCTATGTTGCGACCGTGTCTGTCTACCGCCCCGGCGACACGTGGGCCGAGCAGCGGCGCGTCACGATGCACAGTTTCAGCACCGGCCTCCGTTCGTGGACGACTCCGCATCACGTCGTGCTTCCGTACCCGTCCGTCGAGCCGGGCATCGTCCAGTTCTACGCGATGGATGGCTACCTGGTCCGCGGCGACCTATTGATCGGCATGGTCAAGATTCTCCGAGACGATCTCAAAGCGGACAATCCACCCGATCCGCCCGACGCCTATGGCATGGGCTACACGGCGTTGGCGTGGTCGCGCGACGGTGAGACCTGGACGCGCGACACTACCCACTTCTTCGATCCCGATCCGCGCCAGGGCGCTTGGGATCATGCGCACGCCTGGATCGACGAGCAGGTCGCCGTCGGCGACGACGTCTATCTCTACTACGGAGGCTATGCGCGCGGCCATAAAGTCAATCGCTATGAGGAGCGCCAAGTCGGGTTGGTGAAGATCCCGCGCGACCGCTATGTTGCGTGGGAAGCGGGCAGCGAGCCGGGCCGCATTGTCACGCCGCTGCTCACGCTGAATGGCGAAGCGCTCTCGCTCAACGCCGGCGCGGACGGCGGCTCCATTGCCGTCCAGATGCTAGACGAAGACTCCAACCCCATCGCAGGCTTTGCATTCGCGGACAACACGCCGATCACCACCGACGCGCTCGATGCACCGCTCGCATGGAAACGCGCCCTTACGGAACTAGACGGCAAATCACTGCGACTCGAGTTCGCCTTGACGAATGCGCGCCTCTTTGCGGTGAATCTGAAGTAGACTCGGCGTATACTGAATTCCTGATTCCTCTTCTTTCCCCGTAGGAGCAGTACGTTGAGCCGTCTCATCCCCTTCGCCTCCACGACCTCGCTTCGTCTTGGCGGAGCCTTCGCGATTGCCGCTGCCGCCGTCGCGTTGGTCGCGTGGAGCCTTACCCCTCCCCCACCCTCCACGCAGTTCGATCCCCCCTCGAAATCGCTTCCCATCGGCAAACGAGACGTGCAAATCGTCGCCGTACAGATGACGTGGAAACCCGAGGACTTCTCCTCGGAGTCCGCATATCGCACGCGCGTCGATGGCCTGATACAACAAGGCCTGAAGCAGGCGCACCGCAACACGCCCATCTTGTTCGTCTTTCCCGAAGACATCGGGGCCCCGCTCTTCTTTCTCAATCATCTCGACGATGCAAAAAAGGCGCGCACCTTGACCGAGGCCACCGCGGCGCTCGGCAAACGTCACATGGCGGAAGTCTTCCTTCGTTCGTGGTTCGGCCTTGTCAGCTATCCACGCGCCATCGCCCTCACTCGCGCGGCGAAAGTGGGCAAGACCTACGTCGATACCTTCTCGTCGCTCTCGCGCAAACACGCCGTCTTCATCGTCGCCGGTTCCGCCCCCATGCCCGATTTCCCGATTGCCGCGGACGGCAGCAGCATCACCTACGCACCCGAATCCAACCAGGTCTACAACGTCTCTTACTTCTTCGGACCGGACGGACGCATCATTGGCAGGCAGCATAAGGTCAACCTCATCCCGCTGGAACAAGAAGACGGCCTCGACCTGAGCCCGGGCAAACTCGAAGACCTCCGCGTCTTCGACACGGAGTTCGGCTCGATAGGCATCGCCATCTGC
>JBAZRU010000845.1:0-2912 GCA_041662805.1 Candidatus Hydrogenedentales bacterium
CCTTCTCCAGGGTGTTCGAGAACATGATCGTGTCGATACCTGCATACGGCTTGAGCACCATGCGCGGCGAGGTCGTGATGTCGACTGCAAGCCCGCACGCCTTCGTCACTTTTCGTGTGGCGTATTCGCCGATGGCTTTGAGGTCGTCTTCGCTCGCGACACCCGCTTCGACAAGCTTTCCGCCGAATTCGGTGATCGGATCCACTGCGCGCCACATATCGATCTCTTCGCGCTCGCGGTAGGACGACTGGTCGCTCGGTGAGTGGCCCGTCTGCCGGTAACACACGACTTCCAGGAGCACCGGCCCACCTTTGTCTTCGATGGTCTTCAGCTTGCGCTTATAGGCGTCCGCCAGCGACAACGGGTTGTTGCCGTCGACGCATTCGGCGTACATGTTCTCGGCATTCACCGCCGCGCCGATGCGCGCCAGGCGCTCGAAGCCCATCGTCTCGCCGATGGGTTGACCGCCCATCCCGTAGAAGTTGTTCATGAAGTTGAAGATGATTGGCAGGCCCGCCTTGAAATCCGAGCCCCACAGATTTTCGTACTGGCCCATCGCGGAGAAGCCAAGGCCTTCCCACACCGGCCCGCATCCGATCGACGCGTCGCCGATGTTCGCGACCGCGATGCCCTTCTTGCGCATGACTTTCTTGTAGAGCGCGCCGCCCGCCGCGATGTCGCCGCTGCCGCCCACGATGGCGTTGTTCGGGAAGATTCCGAAGGGGATGAAGAAGGCGTGCATCGAGCCGCCCATGCCCTTGTTGAAGCCCGTCTCGCGCCCGAAGACTTCCGCAAGCAGCCCGTACAACAAGAAGTCGACGCCCAGCTCTTCGTCGTCGTCGAGCTTCAATAATGCCTTGCCGTTGCTCCCGTCGTTGATCGTCAGCGGGGCGATCTTCGCCTTGTCCGTTTCTACGATGCGCAGGATTGTGCCGTCGAAATAGTCTTTCATGATCGTAGTCAGCGCGGGCCCCTTGAGCTCCTGCACCGCGCGCAATCCCTTCGCAATGATCTCGCCGTGGCTGCGATGGCTGCCGAAAATGTGGTCTTCAACGGTTAGGTGAAAGCACTCCCCGACCGCCGCGCCTTCCTGGCCGATCGAAAGGTGCGCCGGTCCGGCGTGCTTGTAATCGATACCCTGGTACGAGCCGACCTTCTTGATCTGGTCGAGCATCGTCTCGAACTCGCGAATAAGGACCATGTCCCGGTAGATGCGCAGGCAGCTTGCCTTCGTGATCTCGGGGCTATGCTCAAGCTCCTCCCGAACCGTCTTCTTGTATGTGTTGATGGGAATTGAGCCCAACTCAAGGACGTCGCTCTTGCGCGCCTCGGCTGGAATGACCATGAGTTTCTTAGCCATGAAGTGAACCTTTAGTCCCCGTGCGGGTGGTATTCGGGTGGCAACTGTACTATCGCACGCCAACCCGAGGAAGAAGCCGTAGTATAGCCAAAAACCGGCCCAAATTCCAAAAGACCCCTCGCCGCCGGGGCACGCCAGCCATCTTCTCCCGTCTCCCCGTCCACTCAGTCCGCTTCGTCCGCACAGTCCACTCCCTTCCCCAACTTGCGAAAAATCCCCCCATCCTGCATCGTACTCAGGGGGGCGTACACCGAAACCAACGAGGGACCTACCGATGCTCGCGATGACCACAGGAATGACGGCAGCGTTAATGGCACTTTCAGTTGCGCAGGCGCCAGCGGCGCGCTGGACGGAGGAGAAGGCCAACGCGTGGTATGCCGCGCACCCCTGGCTCACCGGCTGTAACTTCAGCCCCAGCAACGCCATCAACCAACTCGAAATGTGGCAAGCCGATACCTTCGACCCCGACACCATCGACCGCGAACTCGGCTACGCCCAAAGCCTCGGTTTCACCAGTGTCCGCGTGTTTCTTCACGACCTGTTGTGGCAGCAAGATGCGGAAGGCTTTTGCACCCGTATCGACCAGTTCCTGGCCATTGCCGACAAGCACGGCATCGGGGTGATGTTCGTCCCCTTCGATTCGGTGTGGGACCCCTATCCCAAGCTCGGCAAGCAACGCGACCCCAAGCCCCACGTGCACAACTCCGGCTGGGTCCAAAGCCCCAGCCTCGACGTGTTGAAAGACCCCGCGAAGGTGGACGCGCTCGAAGGCTACGTGAAGGGGCTCCTCTCGCGGTACGCCGCCGACAAACGCGTCCATGCGTGGGACCTATACAACGAGCCCGCCAACATGAACGGCAATAGTTACGGAAAGCTCGAACCGAAGAACAAGCCCGAACTCGGCCTGGCGCTGCTGCAGAAGGCGTTCCAATGGGCCCGCGAAGTCAACCCCAGCCAGCCGCTCACCGCGGGCGTGTGGATGGGCGACTGGAGCAAGCCCGATAAGCTCGCGCCAACCACGAAGTTCATGCTCGACAACTCCGACGTGATTACCTTCCACTGCTACGGCCCGCTTGACGAGATGAAATCGCGCGTCGAGCCGTTGAAGCGCTACAAGCGCCCCATCCTCTGCACCGAATACATGGTGCGGTCCACCGGCTGCACGTTCCAGAACATTCTTCCCTACTTCAAAGAACAACACATCGCCGCTTACAACTGGGGCCTCGTCGCCGGCAAGACTCAAACCAACTACCCTTGGGAATCCTGGGAAAAGACGCTCACCGCCGAACCCGAGTTGTGGTTCCACGAAATCTTCCGCAAAGACGGCACGCCGTATAGGGAGGACGAGGTGGCCACGATTCGGAAGCTGACGGGGGCGGGGAAGAAATAGGCACTTGTGTCCAAAATGAGAGGCCAATTCGTGTGCGTCACAACGGGGCCTATTCTCAAAATTCTGAGGATAGGTTTCCCAATTGGAAAGTGAGTGGACCAAGATGATCCCAGACTACCAAAGCCTGATGTTGCCAGTGCTTCGATTCTGCGGTGACGGCAG
>JBAZRU010000846.1:0-2909 GCA_041662805.1 Candidatus Hydrogenedentales bacterium
AGAGTATGAATGAAACCGTCTTTTCTTCGCCGGGCTTGAGTTCCACGTGCGCGAAACCCTTCAGTTCTTTCACGGGGCGCGTCACACTGGCGACGATGTCGTTGACGTAAAGTTGGACGACTTCGGAACCGGTTCGGTCGCCTATGTTCTTGATCGGCAGCGCAATCATCACCTCGCCCTTCGGCTCGATCTCGCTTGCGGAAAGCGTGGGCTTGCCGTACTCGAATTTGGTATAGCTGAGGCCGTGGCCGAAGGGGAACAGCGGTTCCGTCAGTTGGTTCACATATTCGCCGTACATCTGCGAGCGCGCACCCGACGGTTTGTGGTTGTAGTAGACGGGAATCTGGCCGACCGAGCGCGGGAAGCTCATAGTCAGTTTCCCGCTGGGGTTGTTGTCGCCAACCAGGGTCGCCGCGATTGCCGGTCCGCCTTGTTCACCCGGCAACCACGCTTCGAGTATCGCCTTCACGCGATCCGCTATGGAGGTGAGCGCATACGGCCGTCCGTTCAACAGGACCAACACGACCGGCGTGCCGGTGTCGCAAATGGCATGCACCAATTGCTCCTGCACGCCGGGCAGCGTAATGTCGTCGCGGTCCCGCATCTCGCCGCAGGTGCAATCCATCGTGAGGCCCGACTTGCCGCCCATCACGAGGATAGCCACGTCCGCGTCTTTTGCCGCGCGGACCGCCTCGTCGAAGCCCGCCGTTGAATCGTCATTCACATTGCAGCCCTGTGCATACACAACCTGCGCGTCGGCCCCCGCACGCTTGCGAATCGCTTCGAGCACGGTCTCGCCTTGCGGCATCAGGTCCTCGGGATTGACCCCTTCCATCATCCCCAACGTGATCTCCACATGAGGCAGGTAGTGATAGTCGCCGAGGTGCGCGCGGAGATTGTCGGCGTTGGGACCGATGACGGCGATTTTCTTCGTGTCGGCCGAGAGCGGCAGGGTACGGTCACGGTTCTGGAGGAGCACCATGGAATCTAATGCCAAGTACAGCGCTATTTCCTTGTGCTCATCACCTTGAGCAAACAGCTCTGCCCGCTCTGGAAAGGCAGATCGACTCTCGAACAGGCCGTGTTCAAACTTCATGCGAAGGATGCGCGAGACTGCGGCATCAATAAGACTCACATCGATTCGGCCGTCTCGCACCGCGTGCAGCAAGTCAGGCCCGTAACAGGCCGCTGCGGGCAACTCGACGTCGACGCCGGCTTCGAGCGCGAATCGTGCTGCATCCGCTTTGTCCTCACCAACGCGGTGATACGCGGAGAGCATCTCGATTCCGAAATAGTCCGAGACAACGATTCCGTCGAATCCCCATTCTTTGCGCAGCACGTCATTCAGTAGCCTGCGTGCGCTGTGGCAGGGTTCACCATCAAGTTCGTGGTATGCAGGCATGATCGATTTGAGGCCCGCGTTCTTCACTGCCGCCTCAAACGGATAGAGAAACACCTCGCGCAACTCGCGCTCCGGAATGTGCGACGGCGCCCAGTTCATACCGCCCTCGGGGATGCCGTACCCGGCGAAATGTTTCCCGGTTGCCACGAGGGTGGACTTGCTGTCTTCGCCTTCGCGGCCCTGAAGACCTTCGATATAGGCAATACCCATGCTTGCTGTTAAGTAGGGGTCCTCTCCAAAAGTCTCTTCGACACGTCCCCACCGTGGGTCGCGAACAATATCCAGGACAGGCGCGAGAGCCTGTCGTACCCCTGCGATCCACATGTGGACGCGGGCCGACGTCGCCATAACGCTAGCCATCTCCGGCATCCACGTGCATGACAGCCCGATAATCTGCGGGAAGCATGCCGCACCGCGCGCCATGAACCCCGCACAGCATTCTTCGTGGACGGCGGCGGGGATGCCGAGGCGTGTGTGCTCGACCAAGTAACGTTGGATGGCATTGGCCGTCTCGGCGTATTCCTTGGGGGCCAAGTCGGTCGCGCCCGCGAGCATAGAGATATGCCCCACGCCGTTGCTGATATGCGTGACGGCTTTCTTCTCGGAGAACCGCCGGTCTTCGAGCAATTCATAGCCCCACACACCCACAAGCTGCGCAATCTTCTCTTCCAGCGTCATCCGGCCCAGCAGGTCCGCAAGCCGTTCTTCGATGGGAAGCGTCGCATTCTTGTACGGAGGGTTGTCGGGACGTGAGGTGCTGGTGGTCATGGGCTTCCCCTCTGCGCGTTGCGCTCGATTCGCTACGCTGATGCTGCCGTTCAGAGGCTACATCATACTATCGCGAGGGGGACGAAGAGGAAATACGATCTGCGGCAAACCCGGGGACGCCTGCCACAGAAGGCAGGCGCTACCAATGCAAGCCTAAGACGCCCGGCACGGAGACTGGGCGCTACACGTGGCGATGCCAGGACCTTCTTTCGCTAGCCCTTGATCCCCGAGAGCGTGATGCCTTGAATCATGTAACGCTGACACAAGAAAAAGATGAGGATCATCGGTAAGGTCATCACGAGCGACGTCGCCATCATCTCGCCGTACATGGAGCCCTGCTCCGTGCGGAACCATTGCAGGCCGAGGGCAATCGTCATCTTGTCCTTCGTGTTGATGTAAATGTATGCGCCCAGGAAATTGTTCCACGACCCTTGGAACGTCTGCACGGCCACGACGGCGAGCGCGGGTTTGATTAACGGCATGGTCATCGTCGAGAAAATCCGGAGATGCCCGCACCCGTCGATTTTCGCGGCCTCGTCGAGGTCGATGGGCAACGTCAACATGAACTGACGCAACAGAAAGATGTGAAACGCGGATCCGAACATCGCCGGGACCCACAACGGATTGAGCGTGTTGTACCAGTCGAGCTGGTTGAAGATCAGAAACTGCGGAATCATGGTGACCTGCGCGGGCAACATCAAGGTCGCGAGGACGAGCAGAAACACGGTTTCGCGGCCAC
>JBAZRU010000847.1:0-2450 GCA_041662805.1 Candidatus Hydrogenedentales bacterium
ATGACCCTGCATCGTGGCTCTTGAATCCCGTGTTCTCAGCGCAACATACTTTCGTCCGATCTTGGCCTGCGCTGCTTGTCCTGTTCACAACCTCGATGCGTGCGACGTGAAGTGATCGTCGAACACCGCAAACCCTGGGAATTGACAGATGCCGGATGAGAAGTCCCCTGTACGAATTGCCTCCATCGACCAATACCGAGGTTATGCGATCTTTGGCATGATCTTCGTGAACTTCCTCGGTCAATTCGATTCAATGCCGTGGATGTTCAAGCACCACCACTACCACATGAGCTACGCCGACACCATTGCGCCCCTGTTCATGTTCGTTGTGGGCATGGGTATGCGATTGTCGCTCCAGCGGCGCGCCGCAATAGACGGCTTCGCCTCCGCGCACCTTGCCGCCTTTCGGCGCTATCTGACGCTCATCGGCGTCGGTATCGTGCTCTACGGTCCCTCGCTCGACAACTGGCGGTATTGGTGGGACGCGCTCGTCGATATCGGCTTCGCGGGCATTCTCGCGCTGCCGTTTCTCACGCGCTCCACGACAACGCGCACCATTGCCGCTTTCGGCTACGTCATTCTGTTTCAGATCCTCTTCATGACGACGGGCTACGAAGCATGGACGATGAAGCGAAGCATCGACGGCGGGCCACTGGGGCCGTTGAGCTGGGTGTTCATGCTGCTGCTTGGAACAATTGCATACGACCTCATCGCAACCGGCAATCGCAAACGCATTGTGTGGGGCTGCATCGCATGGGGCATCGCGCTCTGCGCGCTCGGATGGGCGCTCCGTCTCGAATGGCCCGGCGTCAAAGCCGCGTGGCCTTTCACGCAGCGCGGCATGAGCATCCCCTATCCGCTCTACTCGACGGGCCTCTGCTTTCTGATGTATCTCCCCTTCTACTTCATCTGCGACGTGAAAGGCTGGAGACTCCCCCACCTCACCGCGCTTGGACTGAATCCGCTTGTCATCTACATCGTCCAGCAGGCGCTCGGGGATATGCACAAGTCCTTCATCGTTAGCGAGGAGAGCGGTCCGGCCATGGCCGTACTCGGCTTCGCCGCATTCTATCTTTCGTGCTACGCCGTCGCGTGGCGGTTGCAGAAGGACAAGATCGTAATCAAGCTATGAGGCCACCCGGCAATCGCGAGCTACAGTTCGACTATTGCTTCTTTTGGAAGTGAATCAGTGCCGAGCCGGGTTGATCGGCAATCGCAATTGCATATCCGATACTCATCAGTTCGCCTCCAGTCTTGTCGACGGCGGTCTGCGTGTCGAGGTCGGTCACCGTGTAGACCGCGTCCGGTTCCAGACCACGAAGCTTCGCCTGCAACACATCGGCTTCGGTGCGCGTGCGGCGAAAGGCTTGAATCATGCCGTCGCCCTGTTCGGGCCGATTGAACTGCCAGGCGATCCATGCGCCTTCGTCCAAGCTGTAAGGAGTGAGCGGATAGTAGTCGCCCAGGTAGCAGTCGGCCACGTGACGCCACTGAGCGATCATCGTGCGATAGAGCTCCCAATCCATGTCGCTCTTGCGGGCGTCGCAAATAAGGCCGAGCGCAGGCGTCATGTAGCTGCGAATCGAATAGACTGTGTGAACGGGGTTGAAGTAGACGCCTTCGCCGTAAAACGGAAGCCATGAAGCAATGCCGTACGTGTGCCCTTGGTTGCCGATGGCCCATTGTGGGTGGCCCCCGAAATGTTGGTAGTCGCTGCGCAGCAACGGAATCGAGCGGCGTAGCGTCTCAATGTCGTTACGACGGCCGCCACCGGCACACGAATCGATTGGCAGACCTGGATGCCGTTTCAATAGTTCGTCCCAGAAGGCCAAGTATCCCTGAACGTGAAGATTCTCGGTCATACCCAACCGGTCTCGAGCATCGTTGCTTCTCCAGTAGTTCAACGGACTCAGGTTCATGTCCTGTCGATAGAAATCGATGCCCTCTTCGCGAATCATGCTGTCGATGTGATCGGTCATCCACTCTCGTGCTTTGGGATCGCCCAACCAGAACAATTGAAGACCATTCGGCTCAGGCGGTACGCAATCGAGCATAGCCTGAGGATTGCTCTTCGCCGACAGGCTCCACGGGTACGCCGACTCCGGTTCAAACCACACGATGAAGCCCATCTTTCGCTCGTGTACATAGTCGCTGATGGCCTTTAATCCATTGGGAAAACGGTCTTTGGCAACTACCCATTCCCCTTGACCTCCGGGAAACCAACCCGCATCCAGCCACCAGTAGTCCAGTTGTATCCCTTGCTTGGTCAGTTCATCAATGAAGGTCTTCTCTCCCTCTTCCGTGTTCTTGGCCCAACCATAGAACGCGTAGTCGCAGAAACTAAGCAAAGGACGGAGCGGCTTGCCCTCCGGACGCGGCGAATTGTGCGCGAGCATCCAACGCCGCCAAAGGTTTTGTGACCTCGCGACGTCGTCCCCCTTCCAGAACAT
>JBAZRU010000847.1:2460-2903 GCA_041662805.1 Candidatus Hydrogenedentales bacterium
GGATCTCTTCGCCAGGTTCCAGGGAAAGCCGCGTGAGTTCCTGACCCGCCGTAACCTGTAATCCCCGATCCGCCCGATGCCCGAACGTCGTGGACCACTGGCCCGGCCAACCAACCGCCAGCAACATGCCTCCACCACCGGGCATCCCCAGATTGAAGTACGGAAATGCGGTATCGCACGGACGCCCGCCGGTCGGCGCGAAGATGTTCATGGTATTGGGCCACAGCGTAATCTCGTACGGCGCGTAACTGTCGGCAACATTGTGGTCGCCTTTGTTGCCACGAAGAACGAAGTCGCCCGTATCGCTCCCCGCGAACGTGACGTCGAGTCCTTGCAGATTCTCAATGAGCGGCGACTTATCCGGTCCGGCATTCTTGAGATAGGCCGTCCATTCGACGACCGGGAAATCAGCGTACGCCACGGCAATCCAACGGACCTGCAAT
>JBAZRU010000848.1:0-2886 GCA_041662805.1 Candidatus Hydrogenedentales bacterium
CCACGACCGGGGCGGGAAGCGTGACGGCCGGGGCCGCCGGCGTGGCGGCCGGGGCCGCTCCCGCTTGAGGAGACGGCGAGGTGCTCTGCACCGATGCTGCCGGTGGAACTGGTGTTGCCGGCGGCGCGACGAATGTCTGATAGAGCGTCAGCACCAGCAACGACAACGCGATGGCTAGAAATACACGCTTTTCCATAATTAGACAGAGAGAACAAACATCATCGAGCGGGTGGCACGGGATCCACGCCGGATGAACCAAAGGGGTGACAACGGGCAACGCGGGCCAACGCCATCCGGCCTCCGCGCCACACACCGTGCCGCGTCAACGCCTCTATGGCATACACGGAGCACGACGGTGAGAAACGGCACGCCCCACCCGCAAACGGCGCCAACAGCAGCTGGTAACCATGGACGCACACCAATGCCGCGCGAACCCCGATCGACAATGGGGCGGCCGGCTGGTCAGCGTGCGCGAAGTTTGCGGAGCGCGGCATCAAATTCCAATTGGAGCTCAGACAACACAATGGTGGTGACCTCTCGGCGAGGGATCACGACGATATCGAGTGCACGGGCCGCCTGGCGGTCGGGCTCACCCACGCGAAACACTTCGCGAATGCGCCTCTTGGCGCGATTCCGCAGAATCGCGCCGCCGAGCCGTCGAGACGCGACAACCCCCAGGCGATCCACGCCATGTGTGTTCGGCAGGGCCAACAGGGTCATATGGCGGCTGGCGACACGACGTCCATGTTCCTGCACGGCGACAAACTCTGCGCGTGAACGCAGCCGCACGTGCCGGCCGAAAGACTGTGACATGGACACCGCGCGTGGTGCGCGCTACGTGGAAACCGTTAGACGCTTGCGTCCTTTCGCGCGACGGCGCGCGAGGACAATCCGGCCGTTCTTCGTGCTCATACGCACGCGAAAGCCATGAGTCTTGCTACGCCGACGACGATTGGGCTGGAAGGTGCGCTTCATAGGAAACACCCGAGCATAGCGAAGGAAGGGAAAACCTGTCAACGCCCGTCTGAGATCCAGGAAGCGTTTGAAACTGTGGTAGATTCGCCTGCCTTCCACTGGCGGGCATCCTTTCGGAAGTTTTCCACACCTGTGGAAAAAACTGTGGAAACCGTAAGTGTCTTTATCTTCAAGCATTTGGGACGAAGTTCTCAGCCGGGTCGAGACCAAGGTCAACGCCCACACCTACCACTCATGGTTCAAGAGCACAGGGCTTTTGAGCGATGAAGGGGTCGCGGGCCTGCGGGTGCAGGTACCCAGCCAGACCGTGGTGGAGTGGCTGACCAGACACTACGCTGGAGTTATCGCGGAGGCGTTGGCCGAAGTCGGCCGGCCCGGCGTGCAAGTGATGTTCGTGCCGGCCGACGGCGCTGCGCCGCAGGCTTTGGCGCCCATTGAATTCATGGAACCCGCGGTGGAACCCGGCCCAATTGGGAGCTACGAGGATCCAACGCTTCCAGTGGATGCCGTTGGGCTCAGCCCCCGCTACTCGTTTGACACGTTTATCGTGGGCGCGTCGAATCAGTTTGCCCATGCGGCGTGCCGCGCCGTGGCGGAAGCGCCCTCACGGTCGTACAACCCGCTGTATATCTACGGCGGGGTCGGGCTTGGCAAGACCCACCTGATGCACGCGATCGGCGACTACGTGCTGAAACACAATCCGCAAATGAAGCTCACCTATGTGTCTGGTGAGCGCTTCATGAACGAGGTGGTCAACGCGCTTCGTTACGACCGGATTCTGGAGTTTCGAGAACGCTATCGCTCGGTGGATGTGTTGCTGGTTGATGATGTCCAGTTCATTGCGGGCAAGGAACGGACACAGACGGAGTTTTTCCACACGTGCAACGCGCTGCATGATGCCCAGAAGCAGATCGTGCTCAGTAGCGACGTGCCTCCTCACCAGATCGCCGAGCTTGAAGAACGCATGCGGAGCCGGTTCGAGTGGGGCCTGATTGCGGACATTCAGTCGCCGGATCTCGAGACAAAAGTGGCGATTCTCAAGCGAAAAGCCGACTCGGAAGGCGTGCCGCTGGCTGACAACGTGGCGTTATTCATCGCCGGCCGCATCAAGTCGAATGTCCGGGAGCTTGAAGGCGCCCTGATCCGGTTGCTGGCGTACGCCTCATTGACAGGCCGGGATCTGACGCTGTCGCTGGCCCAGGAAGTGCTGCGCGACGTCCTCAGCCACGACGAGCGCGCCGTCACGATCGACATGATTCAGAAGTTCGTCGCTGACTACTACCAGCTCAAACTCGTCGAATTGAAGTCGCGCAATAACTCGAAATCCATCGCGATGCCCCGCCAGGTGGCGATGTACCTCTGCAAACAACTGACAAACGCGTCCCTGCCGGAGATCGGCCGAAGCTTTGGCGGAAAACACCACTCAACGGTGATTCACTCGATCCGTAAGGTTGAGGATCTCCGGAAGAACGACTCGGCCTTCAACACCCTTATCAACACCCTCCTCGAGTCGTTCCGTTAGAGAGTTCCCGGGTTTTCCACAGGTCCGGGCCCGTAGAGCCTGTGCATGAAATGTGGAAGGTTTGGGCTTTATCTTTTTGCACGGTCCGCCTACCCAAAACCCGCCGAATTACGCACAGGCTCGTGCACAGGGTAACTCGCTGAAAATAAACAAGAAAACTCCAGGGATTCCGTTACTAACAGCCTATTCTTTTTGTTATAATTCTTTAGTTCTTTGATCTTCTAAAGATTCGATTAATCACATGGCTCGAGAGTGAGGTCGCCCTGCCCATGGAGCTTGTCGTCCGCAAGAACGATCTGCTGAAGGAATTGTCCCTGCTGCAGGGAATCGTCGAGCGCAAGAACACCATTCCAATTCTCGCGAACGTGTTGATACACGCTGAGAAGAGC
>JBAZRU010000849.1:0-2882 GCA_041662805.1 Candidatus Hydrogenedentales bacterium
CGATATTCCTTTTTGTGGCGGGCATGGGTTTCCGGTTGTCGATCCTGCGCAACATCGAAAAGGAGGGGCTTGGAAGGGCCTTGCTGGCGGGGCTCCGGCGTTATGCACTTCTGACGCTCATTGGGATTGTCTACTACTCGCCGCTGGATTGGGGCGGATGGTGGGACGCGTTGGTCGATATCGGCCTGTCCGGTCTGTTGGCGCTGCCCTTCATCGCACTGGGAACCAAGGCGCGCGTGGCCGCGGCAGCCGGTTACATGGCACTGTATCAGCTACTCTACAGCTACGGCGGCTACGGCCCCTGGGTCATGGCGCACAGTTACGATGGCGGCCCTCTGGGTCCGTTGAGCTGGGTCTTCTGTCTGCTCTTGGGGACCGTCGCCTACGATTTGGTCGCTACGCACGATACCCGGAAGATCGTGATTGGATGTCTGGCGTGGGGTATTGGCCTCTCTATCGCCGGTTGGGCGTTTCGGGCCGAATGGCCGGGCGTCAAGGAATTCTGGCCCTTCTCACAAACCGGGATGTCGGCGCCTTATCCAATCTATGCGACCGGTTTGGCGTTTCTGACGTTCTTGATCTTCTACGTGCTGTCCGACCTGTGGCGCATCGAGATCCCCACGTTGACCGTCTTCGGCGCGAACCCGCTGGTCCTCTACATATTGCATGGCATGTATATCGACATCCACGGAAACATCGTGCCCAGCGAAAGCGGCATATTCATGGCGTTGCTGGCTTTTGCCGGTCTATACCTCATGTGCTACGCTGTCGCCCGGTATATGTACACCCACCGGATGTTTGTCAAGATCGGTTGAACCTTCCCGGGCCGCGGGAAAAAGTTGACGAACGGGACACGCAGTCTTTAGCATGAAACCGCATCTTCGTTTGCGTCCCGTTATGCATGAACGAGCGATGCGAAGCAGTCCATCGACAGGAAGGAAAAATGGCTCCAATGGCTGAAAAAAACGCTCCTAACAAGAAAGTGAAAGCGGCGCCGAAAAAGACGCCGCATACCCGAAAACCTTCGCACATGTCGCTCGACGAATGGCAGGTCGCGTTGCGGCGCGAATTTGGAGCGGAGCAGAATTTCACGTCCAAGAACCTTGGAACCGAACCCGTCTTCTCAAACTTTTCGGTGACGAATCCGGCGAGCGGCCGCACGTACCGAGTGGCGATACGCGGCCAGGAATTGGGCGTCAACTTCTGTTCGTGTCCCGACTTTACCGGGAACACGCTGGGGACCTGCAAGCACGTCGAGTGGATGTTGGCAAAGCTGGCGCGAAAGCCCGGCGGCAAGCGGGCGTTCAAGCAAGGGTTTCATCCGCCCTACTCGTCGGTTTCTCTCGAATACGGGGCGCGGCGGCGCGTCCGTTTCCGTATGGGAACAGGCTGTCCGGACGCCTTGAGGAAGGAGGCTGCGTGCTATTTCAATGCGGACGGCTACCTGCTCGACGCGGGAATTCCCGTGTTCGAGCGTTTCGTGCGTAAGGCGGCCGAGAGCGAGCACGAAGTGCGCGTCTATGACGATGCGCTCGAGTTCGTGGCCCGGTTGCGCGACGACGTGGCGCGGCGAGATGCGGTCGAGAAGGAATTCGGTCATGGCCGTTTCACGGCGGCCATGAAGAAACTCCTGAAAGCGGAGCTCTATCCGTATCAGCAGGAAGGGGCGTTGTTCGCCGCGAAGGCGGGACGTTGCCTTATCGCGGACGACATGGGGCTGGGTAAGACGATTCAGGCCATCGCCGCGTGCGAGATCCTGGCGCGGACGTCGGGTATCGAACGGATCTTGCTGATCTGCCCGACGGCCCTGAAACACCAGTGGAAACAGGAGATCGAACGTTTCGCGGGCCGCACGGTCACGGTCATCGAAGGGTTGCGGCCCACGCGCAAGGCGCTTTACGCCGAGGAATCGTTTTACAAAGTCCTCAATTACGAGACAGTCTGCCAGGACGTGGACCTTATCGCGGGCTTGCGGCCGGACATGGTAATCCTGGACGAGGCGCAGCGCATCAAGAACTGGCAAACGCGCCGGGCCAAGGCGGTGAAACAAATCGAGTCGGACTATGCCATCGTGTTGACGGGCACGCCCATCGAGAATCGTCTCGAAGAACTCCACTCGATCATGGAATTCGTCGACCGGTTTCATCTGGGTCCGATGTTCCGGTTCCTGGACGAACACCAGCACGTGGACGATACCGGCCGCGTCATCGGCTACCGGAATCTGGACCGGATTAAGGAAAGCCTGGGATCGGTGTTGATCCGCCGCCGGAAGAGCGAGGTCCTGCGCGAACTCCCCGGACGCACGGACAAGCATTTCTTCGTGGACATGACCGAATAACAGCGCAAGATTCACGAGGAAAACCGGGACTTGGTGGCCCAGGTCGTCGCGAAATGGCGGCGTTGGGGATTCCTATCGGAGAAGGACCAGCGCCGGTTGATGATCGGGCTGCAAAATATGCGCATGGCGTGCAACAGCACCTACCTTCTGGACAAGGAAACGGACCACAGCGCGAAGATGGACGAGTGCCGGCTGTTGCTGGACGACATTCTCGAGACGCCGGAGGACAAAGTGGTGGTGTTCAGCCAGTGGATTGGAACCCACGAGTTGCTGATACGGCGTCTCGACGGGCAAAAACATGGCCACACCTTCTATCACGGATCGCTGGATCGCAAAAAGCGCAAGGAGGTGCTCGACCGGTTCCGCACCGATCCCGATTGCCGCATCTTGCTCTGCACCGACTCGGGCGGCGTGGGGCTGAACCTCCAGTTCGCGTCCACCATGATCAACATGGATCAGCCGTGGAACCCGGCCGTGCTCGAACAACGCGTCGGCCGCATACACCGGCTCGGGCAGCGCCGGAACGTGCAGGTCTATCATTTCA
>JBAZRU010000850.1:0-2880 GCA_041662805.1 Candidatus Hydrogenedentales bacterium
AACAGCGCGGCGACGATAAAGAACCGGGCCGCGCGCCCTAGCAGCGACGCGATGACGAACATGAGAAAGTTGATGTTAAACACGCCCGCCGTGATCGTAATTACCTTGTACGGGATCGGCGTAAACGCCGCAACGAATACCACCCAGAAATCGTACTTCTCGTAAAGCCCTTGCACCTGGGCAAACTTGCTCTCGGTGAATCCCGGCACATACGAGAAGAAGAACTGATCGACGACGGTCCAGAGGCCCACGCCGATGCCATAGCCGCAGATTCCGCCCAGGAGCGAGCCCGCGGTGCAAATCGAGGCGAATTTGAACCAGGATTTCCGATGACCGAGACACAGTGCGATGAGCAACACGTCCGGGGGAATCGGAAAGACACTGGATTCGGCGAACGCAAGCACGAACAGGGCAACCCCTCCGTACGGCGATTCCGCCCAGCTCAGGACCCAGTCGTACTGCCGCTTAATCAGGCCTAGCATCGCGTGCGGTCCCTCACGGCTTGAATTCCCATGTCTTCAACGTTCCCAACATCGCATGATCCGTCATGTCGCGATGCAGCGGCGTCACGCTCACTTCGTTCTTCTCGATCGCGTCGAAGTCCGTCTCCGGCTCCGACACATGGCTCGGCTCCGCGCCGCCTATCCAGTAATACGTCCCGCCTCGCGGGTCCTGCCGATGGATAATCTCGTCCTGATACGTGCGCCGGCCCATTCTCGTCACCCGCACGCCCCGCAACTCCTCGTACGGCACATCCGGCACGTTCACGTTCAACATCGAATCCGCTGGCAGATGGTTCGCGATCAACGTCTTCGCGACGGACTGCGCCACCCGCCCCGCCGTCTCCATGTGCTGCGGCGTATACGAGACATTCGAGATCGCAAACGAACACAGCCCCAGCATCATCCCCTCGAAGGCGCCCGCGACCGTACCGGAATACGTCACGTCGTCCCCGAGGTTGGCCCCCGTGTTGATTCCCGACACCACCAGATTGGGCCGCACCTTCATCAAGTCGCGCACGGCAAGCATCACGCAATCGGTGGGCGTCCCATCGACCATAAACCACTTGTCTTGAACGGGATACACGCGCAACGGACGATGAAGCGACACCCCGTGACCGACCGCGCTCTGCTGGCGATCCGGCGCATACACCCATACATCGCCCAAGGGCTCAAGCCACTGGACAAGCGAAGCCAAACCGGGTGCGCGGATGCCATCGTCGTTTGTTACTAGGATTTGGGGTCTCACGGTGATTCCAAGTCGGGACGGTGGAAGACTCTGGAAGCATTGGGGAAATCCGCGCGTCCGCACAGACTTCCTCGAAGATATACCAAATTTGATGCCCCAAGTTCAAATTGTCCACGAAATCCGAAGGGCATCCGAACGGCGGCAGACTACCCTTTCGCCCCCATTCCCCGTCCAGCTTATCTCGTCTTCCGAGCCCGTCCGTGACCGCCCATCCCTCTGCAACAAAGCAATCCTTGATGAGCGCTCCGATTCCCCCGTATACTGATGATGGGAAGGACTTCTATCATGAAACGACCACGTCTCCTCGTCGTCGACGACGAGGAGTATATTCGCCTTGCGCTTCGCAAATGGTTTGAAGGCTGCGGATTCGATGTGGACGTCGCCGACGACGGCGACGTAGCGGTCGATCTGTGCCGCACCAAAACCTACGACGCCATCACCATGGACCTCGTCATGCCCCGCATGAACGGCTCCAACGCCATCGAAGCCATCCGCGCCATTCATCCCCACGTCCCGATTGTCGTCCTCACCGGCTACCAAGATCGCCTCTCCGATCTCGGTTCCCTCGGCGTCTCGAAGATCCTATCCAAACCCCTCGCCCTTCACGACCTCGAACAAGAGATCCGGTCGCTGTTACCTGCGACGGCGTAGGCCTTGTTACGGCATGGGGTACGGCATTGCCGATACGACCAGCCATTCCGCGCCCACCCGAGCGAGTTCAATACCGGCGGCGTACAAACCTAAGTGTGCGGTGCGGTACTTCTCATCGATCGACACGCGCGACACCTGATTGGCATCGAGCCGCGATACAAACGCTTCATCGCATCCCGGGATGACGAGCAGAGCCATAACCGCCGCTTCCCACGCGCGCTGTCCGTGTGTGTACGACTCGCGGCGCTCCGGTACCCCTGGTTTGCCGTATGCGGCGTCGCGTAATCGCGCGAAGGCCGCCGCGCTCTTCTCCGTGTGCAAGCGACCCAACGCCAGCACAGCCGCCGTCCGGCTCGCCACCGACTGCTCGGCGTCGCTCGCGACCTGCTCGAAGAACGGTACCGCATCGTCGCCTTGGATATCCGCGACCGTGGACGCCATCGCGGTCTGCAGGGTGTCGTGAATGACCGGAGACTTCTGAGGGTCCACCGCAAAAGACACAAGCGCTTCCCGCAGAAGTTTTGCATGAGCGTCGTCGCCAACAACCGACGCCAGATTCAGCAGGAACCTCGCTTCGCTTTCGTCGGTACGTTGAAACGACCGGGGGTCGCGGAGTCCGGCCAGCGGCTCGCTAAGCGCCTTGGCAAGGGCCTTCTGCGTTGCCTGCGGCAGTGCGCGAATCTCCGCGGGCCATTCTTCGTCTTTGTCGGAATGGGGACGGCGCGCCTCACGCCACTGCTGCATGAGCACGAGCGGGTCGCGGGAGTCCTTGCGGTCCGCCAACTCCACCGCGACGGCACGCTTCTCGCCAGACTTCAGGGAAAGCGACACGAGCTGCATGTTCTGCTGGTACGCGCCAACGGCAAACGAGTGGACGCCAGGGGCTATATCCGCAAACGTCGCGCGGCCTTCCGCGTCCGTCTGCAAGAGATGTGTATACAACTTGTTCGCGTCGCCCTCCCACGCGGCGCGAGCGAAATA
>JBAZRU010000851.1:0-2878 GCA_041662805.1 Candidatus Hydrogenedentales bacterium
TGTGCTGCTTTGCGTGGCCGCCTTTCCCACGGCGATATTGTCGTTGGAATCAACGTCAAACACCTCGACCTCATCCAAGTGGAGATAGTCGGTCCCAGGTTGTTGCAGGCGTATGAACCGCGCGGTTACACCGCCTAGTTCAACCTGCAGCGGTTTTCCATCGGGCTGCCCAAGAAAGATCGTGCCATCGTGTTGATAGACCTCGCGAAAGGCCACGCCGTCATCCGACAGGAGTACCTTTATGTGTGACGCACGTGCGGCAAAAATTTCGTCGCAACGGTTATAGATGCAGATTCGCGCCAAGCGTGTTGGCTGATTCAGATCAACCTGCCACCACGGTTCCTTTTCATAGACGGTGTGAAATCCATAGCGACCATCCTTGACGCCATCACAACCTCCTTGCGCGTCCGTCGCAATGGAGAACAACGCGTTGTTCTTTCGAACGGCCGCCTGGCGAGCCCAATCGGCCTCAACCTGAGCTGCGGTGAGGGCAGGGATTTGGTCAAGCGCCTCCGCTAAAACCGGACGGCAATACACCAGAACCGGTGAAATCAGTAGGAGCAAACTTAGGATGGAGCGGCCTATGGTCATCACGATCCCCCCGTAATAACGTGTCACCTCACGGCCCGATTCTACGCAGAACTCCGCGTACGTTCAACGCCAGACATGCCGTCTGCTCTCGCCATGGAATGCGCGTTTCTGGCATCCGAGGCACTTGAAGGACCTTTTCCCTTGAGGTGCATTCGAAAGCGGGACATGGAATAATCTGAGTAACGGTCGAACTGGATCAACCGTTTTCTACATCTTTCGCGGGCCGAATGTGGAGAGGTTCTGCCAGATGCGCGTCTCTTCTTGTGCACTCTGCATCTCACTCCTTCAAGTCTCGGCACTCGTTTCCGCCGCCGCCGTTGGACAGCTAGCGCGGCCGGAGGTAGCGGTTTCGGATACGGAGATCCGGGTATCGTTTCCAGGCCGCCCACGGATCGAAGCTGGCCTCGCGGTGAAAGACCAGCAAGTCCTCGGACTGTCATTCGTGTCCATCGACCGCAACACCATCCTCGCACCGCCGTCCGGTGAGACATCGCCCCCCCTGATGACGAAGATCGTAGGCGGAGGGATTGCGCCGATAACCGACCTTCTCGCCTATCTCAAGGAACGGGCTGCGACGGGCGAACGACACACGTTTCCAACGCGCGGCGAAATCAAAACGGCTGAGTTCCCAGTTCTGGGCCGCTTCGCCGGTTGGCGGCGGCGGGGCAAGGCAATCGTCATTGACGTGGTGCTACCTTCCGGCCGTGCTGAATGGTGGATAGCCCCGGCCACTACCCGAACATACGCCGGGACGTATGCAGGAGTGAGCTGGCAGATTCGACTCTACGATGTGGGCTCCGTCTACGAAATCAGTGTGGATGAGCCGGTGGACTTTGCCGAAGGCGACTGGCGGCTCCAGCAACGAGGCAGCCAGACCGACGATAAGAACGAAGAGGAGTTTCGCCTCAGTCATCAGGTTGCCCCGAACCTCCCCTACAGCATGTCAAAGCGCAAGTACGGCGCACGGCAACAACCCTTCTTCTTTCTGGCTGGAACTAGAGGAACAACCCTGAGCTACTTTGACCGCGTTTCCTGTTCCGAGGTTGGTGAGTCGCAGAAGGATGACCGAATCGTTCTGCATTCGGCCATACCACTTCGCACCGGTGCCGGAGGGTGCCTCACGACACCTGTTAAGTCCTGGGTCTTCCGACCGGCTGACCTCTCGGACAAGTGGACCGCCATCAACGAATGGACCTGGGCCTGGGACCGTATCGTTGGCGACCTGCAAGCACAGGCCGCAATAAAGCCGACGGAACCTCTCCCGACCCTCTTTCATCAGCAATTCGACACGCCGGGTCTGGAGTACGGCGTCACGCCCGCTCTGCGCAAATCCATGACGCCGCCAGCGCTTGAAGACTCTTGGCTGTATCACTTCGCAAACGACATGATTCACAAGGCGGCCACCTGGGGTATTGGCGTCATCGAACTGAGGGCCGTATTGGACACGGACATTGATCATGCCGAAATCGAATTCCCTGCGGGGAGTTTTGCAGCGGACAGCGTTTGTAGTCCCTGGGGGCTACGCATCAGCCCCAAACTTGGGGGCGAAGCGGGCCTTGCCAAGTTGGTGCGAGCGGCTCATGCGCAAGACATCAAAGTGGCCATATGGTCAGCCCCGGCGCACCAATCCGTCTGCTCACCCGTTGTGCGCGACCACCCTGAGTGGCTGATGTTTGACGCTAGCGGCCGGGTCATCAACCGCAGCTACGTTACGTTGGTTGGCATGGATCTGGCCGCTGGCTTCCGCGCATACATGGAAGATGGTTACCGGCGTCTACGTGGACAGACTGGGCTGGATGGCGTCTGGGCCGATTCCTATTGCGCTTTTGGCGCCGACCGCGATATGAGCGATGCCCTGCCCTATCCGCAATTGGACGAACTCGTATCGTTACAGCACGCCATGCAGCGGATGGGATACAGCGTCCTTATGAAGGAAGACTGTGGACCCTTCGGCCTCTCTACGCGGAGTTCAGGCCTCAGCGGCGTTCTTGGGCGCGAGTATCTCCGCTACTACTTCCTCTTCAACCACAGCGACCCCTTGAAGCGCTACGACCCGGATTCGTATTTCCGGACCCTCGCATCGAAAGGCGTCATGGAGATACGTGTCCCGCGTGAATTTGAGGCGCTTCCTGTTGAGGCCCGAGACCGGATAGTCCGCGCCAATTTCGCCTACCGCGAGGTACTACCCTTACTGAAGCGCCGGTTTGTGCTGGGTGACGGCGAAACGTGGCAAGGAGTTGCCTGGGCCGATCGGAAAGGCCGCACGCGGGTACTCTTTGGCTTCGAG
>JBAZRU010000852.1:0-336 GCA_041662805.1 Candidatus Hydrogenedentales bacterium
AACATATTTTGGGCACCATGATATCGACGAATACCTCTCTGATCTCTCCATTTGGGCAAAGCCATCCGGAGGCATGATCCGTTTCTCTTCCAATCGGAGTGTTGTTGATTATCAGTTAGGTTTCTCAAGAAAGAAATCAATGCTATCGAAAGAAGAATCACCGCAGTTTACATTCCCGGAAGACTATTCGGTGATTCTAGGCCAATACATTCAAGGAGTTAGCGCATGAATGCGAAAATCGGCAATACAATTGTACAGGATACAACGGTCTATGACGGAACACCGTTCGCGTCTACATCGCGAAATAAGGAGGCACTTTGCGCCTTATTTCCTGGA
>JBAZRU010000852.1:346-2868 GCA_041662805.1 Candidatus Hydrogenedentales bacterium
GGAAGCAATATCAGATGCAGCATACGAAATGATAGAATCGAAGTTGCATTCCTTTTCCCGCCACAGGCGATTGATGAGTTGGCCGCTCAAATCTCGAACACACAACCGATTTCAGAAAAGATCTACCAGAAACTGATTGAAATACACGGGCTCAATGATGCCGCGCCGGATTTGTATGCAAAGCAATGGGTTGCGGAAACCAAGAATGTTCCATGCCTGAAATGGCTTCAAGACCGGCTTCTTTTGGAACCGACTGAAATTGACTTGGAAAATTGCTTGGAGCAGAACTGGACGCTCTCTCAAATACGTCCGATTCAATTCTCTATTGTGATCCACACTCTCCCGCCAGGCATAGACAAGGCCCTGCCAGCGACTCAGCGCAAGATGGAGTGTGTTAGCAGATTTGAGATTGGTGTCGGTACGGCCGCCGACTGGAGTAAAGGGTTGGGTCAGATTGGCGCTCGCCTTCGTGACATGAAGCCCGATGTATACATCAATATGCTCAAATTCATCACGGCAACGTAAAGTACTTGTTGACGCACCGAGTGTATCACAGCCCAGTTGATGACTACCGTTTCGCTATTTTATCACCACTCTTTATCCGTTCCCTGCGATTCGTGTAGTCGGGCCAGAGGGGGCAGTTGAGGTCGGTCCATGTCTTGATGCGTTGCCGCTCCTCATCCGTGAGCTGCACTTTGTGATGGCCGGCGTCGAGCACCTTCCAGAGCGGGCTTTGGACCGTGCCGAAGGACAACGGATCGCGCTTCTCGAACCCGCCCGAGTTGTAGCCGCAATCGAGGTAATGCACCAGACCTTTTTGGATCAGGGTACAGTACGATGCGGGGATATCCTTGTCATCGAGTTTTCCGGTGAAATCGAGCCCGCTCTTGTGTTTCGCGTCGTGGCAGCGGACGCAATGCTTGTCGAGGACCGGCTGGACCACGTCGATGTAGGAGAACGGTCCCGCGCCCCAGGGCGGCGGCTCGATGGTCTTGGCCTCGCGGGCCTGGATGGCGCGTGTGTTCGCCGGGGCCAGTTGACGGTTCTCGTGACACCCGATGCAACTCCGTTTCTCGCCGGGCTGGAGCTGCACGACGCTCCGCATGCGCTGGAGCTCGTTGTAGTCTTTGTCGAGCGCTTGGAAGTACAACACCTTGCCCGCGGGGGCTTTGAAGCGAACCGACCCGTCCGGCTCGACCGGCACCGTGCCGTGCGGCGATTTCGCGACATACGTGGGCCAGCCGTTGGGGCCGTTCACGAGGTCCACCGGTGAGGCGTACCACTCGGTAAAGGCGGGATGGTCTTGACGGTACGAGCCGTCATCGAGTTGGTCCAGCGTGTGGCGTACTTCCTCGACGACGCGGATGTATTTGACGTCGCCGCGTTTCACCCACGGTTCGAGCCCCGCGTAGACGTCCGTCATGACGAATTCGCCGGTGGCCTCCTCGGGCTCGACGATGTCGGCAAGCGCAGGCGGCGGTTCCTCGACAAGGAAGGACGTTGGACACATGCTTGAAATGGCTGGGTCGTCGTACACCAGTTCGCGGTTGCCGAACCGGTCGATGACGTAGATGCCGAATCGGTCGCGCGGGGCGTGCGAGCACAGGAAATAATCGCGCGCAATCGGGACGGGGTCGCGGAAACACTCTTCGCTGGGCGGCGCGCCTGGCCATGGCACCTCGGGTGTGATGCTCGATATCGCCTTCGGATTGAAGCGCCCCTTGCCGGTGTCCAACAGCGCGATGGGGCCGTTCAGGTCGCCGAAATGCGAGATTAACGTGCAGCAGATCTCCTGCGTGCCCGGCACCTCGCGGCCGTTCGCATAGCCGTTGGGTTGGATGATGTCGTTGCCGAAGATGAGCTCGGGATACGAGCCGTCGGGCCGGATGGACCAGAGCGTGTGGCCGAAATCGGCGCCCTTGTCGAGATACTCCCAGCGCGTCCAGATGATCCGCCCGTCGCGCATCACCGACGGCGCCCATTCGGTCAGATTCGCCAGCGACACGGGCTGGATGTTGCCGCCGCTGGTGTCCATGCGGAACAACACCGCCGCCTGCGGACGCCAGCACAGCGCGCGCGACGTGCAACGCGTAGCGATGAACGCGATGCCGCCGTCGGGCAGCGGACACGGCCAGTAGTCGTGGAACGGCCCGTCGGTCAACTGCGTCAGCCCGCTGCCGTCCGGGTTCATCCGCATGATGTGGTAGTACCCGTTCTCCGCGGGCCGGTACGCGAAATAGATGTTGTCGAGTCCGAAGTCCGCCATCGAGTCGGTCGCGATGCCCGCACCGGCGTCGTACAGTTTCGCAACCACGGCCTTCTCGGGCTCTAACTGCCCATCCGTGCGGGGCACGTCGAGCGTGAAGATGCCGCCGCCGGGCCGGAACGGCGCGTCGAAACAGACGCTGTAGTTGTGCGACGGCATGAAGGGCATGCGTTTCGCGAAGAGGATGCGCCCGAGAGGCGCGAGGTCCGGGTCGCGGAGGAACAGCCGCCGTTTGACCTCGCGGGCATCGAAGAAC
>JBAZRU010000853.1:0-2865 GCA_041662805.1 Candidatus Hydrogenedentales bacterium
CCCCAAAAGTACCCCGCGCCTTCCTGGCCGCGCATGTAAAAACGCACCCACGGCCCCCGATTCTCCCCGCCGATTTCGCGAGGATGCGGCGGCACGTGCTGCACCGCATAGGCCGCTACCATCTGCCCAAGCGTCCTCCCGCCCGCCGGTATCGGCGCAAGCGCTTCGCGCATCGGCTGCACCAAAGCACTGAATGTCTCCGGGGTGACGACGCCCGTATCGGGAAGCCCCTTCGCCCTCTGAAATCGAGTCACTCCCAACTCCGTCGCCGGACCAAAGTCTTCATCGATTCCCACTTGGAAATCATGCAGGCATAACCACTCCTGTACTTCACGGACAGGCTTGCCCTTATCGCCTCGCTTGATGTCTTGCGTGATACTGGGAACGGTTGCTGGGGGCATGGATGTCTCCTTTGTGGTCTAGGCGCTTGTTCCACTCTTGACTGGTACCTTTCCTGCTGCACGAAGATTTACGAGCTTACCAATTGCGTCAAACCAAAACGGCGCGCCCATTGACGCAGCGGCCGCGGACAATGTCAGCCCAATAAGCTTAATGAAGTTCTCATAGGTGCTCTCGGAAAAGTCTTCGCTTGACCAACCCAGCGGCAGACCTGAACCCGGTAGTCTGCCGATAATAAACCTAGCCAGTTCGTCCGATACGTGCTCTTTGTCGTCGCCTTCCGTTGGTTTCCACTTGTCCAGTGCTTGTTCCATCCCGGCGTTGATGGAGTTTCTCAGTTCGGGCTGATTCCATAGCTTCTCGCCAATATTGATCGCGTCCACATTTCCCGCACATACGACAACGATGCTTGTTAACAGGATGGTCCACTGCGTTCGGCGCTTATACCAGCCTGATGCACGGTCCATGGTTGCATCGAACCACTTCTCGACTTGGGTTCGCATAACCTCCGCGTTGCCATCGGCCGCTGCAAGAAGTGTTTTGATTGCTTTCGTAAGGTTTGGCTCCTCGCCCCCGAGCGGAGCCGGATCAAGGTTACTTGCCGCCAAAAGCCCGTTGTCGTCTTTCTTCACGCTCAAGATATCAAGTAAGGCCAGCGCGAACGTGTTCGATGGAATATAGGAAGGCTTCCCGCTTTTGGGCTGAGCCAAAACCGTCAGCAGTGGGTGCTTCAGAATGCCATCGACTGTTACGTTCTGCGATCCAGCGAGGATGCTTCTAAGGCCTTCCTCAAGGCATTTGGCGCGCAAATTAAGCGTCCGAGCAAAGATTTCCATGATCCCCGATACGATCACGCTGAGACTGGCGAAACAAAACATCAAACCGAGAGCTACCTCCACTGCAACCGAGCCATCCATCTTGTCTCTCCTTATGTGAATCTGTTCAAGTACCGCGTTTTCGGCTTTAATCTGGGCAGCAAGTTCATCGGCTTGCTGAGCCTCCGCAAAGTTGTCTCCGTAGACCGCTGCTCCCAGCAGTTGCCCCAGGCAATTGCCAAGTTGTTCGCTATCCGCAAAATCCTGAACGGTTTTGGCCATCGCGTCGGCGTTGCTTCCATAGAAGATCGCGTAAAGCGATTCAGGCGGGGCGACATACCACTCCATTTGAGACGAATCGCCTTTGGAGAGCCCGTATTGGTAGAGCACTGCTCCATCGGCTCACGTGCGTCCGGCGTTTCGCTCGGCAGCCTTCTTGCTGCCTCGTGGTACACCTCCACACAATTCGCGCAACGCATTGGCCTTGTAATACCCGGCTGCAAATTCCGAGTGTGAGTTCGTTGACCGAACATCAATGGTCAGGCGATAGAACTTCACGGGAGGATCATCCGGCTAATCCAAATCTACCGCCGCGAAGTACAACTGCTGGTGTTGCCTTGTCTGGCGCCCCAGGACGAGCAGCGCCAACAGAATAGCTGGGATAATTCGATCAACTAACCAGCGAGGTCTTTTCACGGAACTCCCTCCCCAATATGCATGCGGCGTTTAGGCACAGCTATCCCGTAAGAAACATCTACTGCCTTTTGCGCCGGCACACAGTTTCCGTTTGCACACGGACGCGGCCGACAAGAAATACCCACACTTCAGTCAAAACATCCGAACGTATGCACGCTACCCCGCGCACCCCACACGAACGGACGGATAACTTCATTGAAGAGACGAAACTGGTGACCCAGATTTGCGCAGCAACCCATGCGGACGAGATCCGCAGCCCTACTTGAGTGAGAACATATCATGACTGTCCTGTTTATGCAAGCACTATCTTATGGGTTGGCACCACTACTAGTTTGCAGGGTCAGTTCCCATGTGCTAAGAAAGGGAAATGCACGCCGAAAATTCGGCAAGTCGCGGAATTTCCGAGCGTCATGATCAAATCAAGCTCTACCAACACGCCTTGATTGGACCAGGAGGGAGACAACAGGGGCGCTTCACATGGACCTCAAGGCTGCGTCCAGATCCAACTTCCACCGCCACAAAGCACCAGGCGCTGCCTCTGCCTGCTCCGTACTACAATCTAGAATCTTCTTCGGTTTCTTCGCGGAAGTTGGTCCCCAATTCTGCTCGTCCACGTTCTATGTGTCCTCTCGTGCCAAGGACTCTTCCGCAATTCCCCGTGGTCCAGTGCTTCCCGTGGTTTGAAGCGCAACCCATTCAATTGATTCACTACTCGATATTCGTCGGTACGTATCCGTCGCAATTCCGTGACCGAATTCTCTTCCTTTCGTGTGTTTCGTCTGTTTCGTCTGTTTCGTGGTTGAGTCTCTTTTGGTTGCGGCGGTGCCGCTCCGTGTAGTCCTCTCAGTCCGTGTCAGTCCGTGCTAGCCCGTGCTAGTCCGTGCTAGTCCGTGCTACTATCTTCCGACTTCTTGGATTTCTTCGCAGAAGTCCCACCGCGATATTAACTAGTTTG
>JBAZRU010000854.1:0-2860 GCA_041662805.1 Candidatus Hydrogenedentales bacterium
GTGCGTGCATGACATACGCCGTGTCCCAAACGGGGGAGAAGCAGGGCTGGACGCGCAGCGTGTCTCCCTCTTCGATTTCCAGCTTCTCCAATTCGTGGATCTGCGATTGCGTCAAGGGATGATTGTCGTCGTATCCCAGGCAACGCAGCGCGATGATGGAGTTGATGATCGGCGGGAAAATGGCCCCAATTCCATCGCTCTTCTCGAAATGCTCGATCATCCACTTCTCGCAGGCCCGCAGCGCCTTGGCGCGCATCGGGGTCATGCGCGAACTTTCGACCACCTTGAGCGTCGAATCGATGGCGGTGAACACCGCCGGCCACATGCCCGGGTGGCGACCGTGGGCAACCGTATTGTCCAGCATGAGCTCGGGAATGTTCGCGTGTTCCGGAACCGGGCAGAAGGGCTTGTGCGCCCAAATCACCGAAAGCGGGACCACGATTCCCCGGCTCCACGACGACATTTCGCAGAGGTTGATGGGCGCCAACGTCGGCAACAAGACAATCTCCGGGGGGACAGCGGGGCACTTCTCCCAAGGATACTGCCCAAATATGGCGAGGTACAGCCGGGTGAAGCTATTGGTGGCATCAAGACCACCCAAAGCGCGGATAACCTCGCGCGCCTTCACCATGTGCGGGGCGCTTTCGCTGTCGCCGAGCAACTTGAGTGTGAAATAGGCTTTGGCCGACGCGCTCACGTCCGGCGGTCCGAACGGATAGATCGCCCATCCTCCCTCGGGAAGTGCCTTCGCGCGAAGATAATTCGCAGCCTTTCGCACCCGGTCCTCGTGAGAACGCCCGATGTAGTGCATCGTCAAGATGTATTCGGACTCAAGGATCGTGTCGCCTTCCAACTCGGCGCACCAGTGTCCATCCTCGTGCTGTTGAGACAGAAGGTATGCCTGGGTCGCCTCGATAGCCGTCTTGACGCCCGCAAAAAGCGGTCCCTCAAGCGGGACGATGGCGGAACCCATCTGATTTGAAACTGTTGCGGCCAATTTCCCCTACCTTTCCAATCGTCGATACTCTCTCCCTACCCGACAGAGAATCTCGCTCTCTCGACACCGCTGCAACTTCCGCATGAGCGGCGTCGAGAGGTACTGCTACAAGTTCATCGCGCTCCGGCCTTTGGCAATAGAAGCCTCTGCCGGATTCGGAACTGCGTTTCTTGCGGATTCCACAAGGCTAAAGAACTCACGCGGCATCGAAAACTGAACCTTCTCGGTGGCGGTTCGCAATTCTTCGACGACCGTGGCTCCAAGCGCTTTCAAATGGTCCAGAATGCGCCGCACGCACTCTTCAGGGGCGGACGCGCCTGCCGTCACGCCGACCACGCTCATTCCCTCAAACCACTCGCTCCTGATCTCCGTTTCATCGTTGATCAGGTATGCGGGAACACCCGCGCCCGCCGCCACCTCGCAGAGACGCTGCGAGTTCGAGCTGTTCTGCGAACCGGTGACTAGCACGACATCCACTTGGGACATCAATTCCTTGACGGAGTTCTGGCGGTTCTGAGTGGCATAGCAAATGTCGTCCTTCGGGGGCGACTGAATCGACGGAAACTTCGCCTTCAACGCCTCGACAATGCGTGCCGTATCGTCCAGGCTGAGTGTTGTCTGCGTCAGGTAAATAAGCTTATCCGTGTTCTCCACGTCAAGGAGTGCCACGTCCGAGACGGAACTGACCAGATGCATCGGCGCTTCGCCCATCGTCCCTTCCACTTCCTCGTGGCCTGCGTGTCCGATGAGGATGAGCGAGTACCCAGCCTTGGCGTAACGAATAACCTCCAAGTGCACTTTCGTTACCAGCGGGCAGGTCGCGTCGATTACGCGGAGGCCCTTCTTCTCGGCTGTGGCGCGCACCTCCGGTGAAATCCCATGTGCACTGAAAATGCAAACCGCACCTTCGGGAATGCCTTCAATATCTTCGACGAAAACCGCACCGCGTTCGCGAAGCCTCTCCACGACATGCACGTTGTGCACGATCTCATGGAACACGTAGATGGGGGGAGATAGAAGGTCGAGAACCTGTTCGACAATGTCAATTGCACGCACCACCCCCGCACAGAATCCACGGGGATTTGCAAGCACCACGCGATCAATTGCCACGCCCCACTTCTCCTTGCTAAGGTTCCGGCACACCCCAATGCATGCCGAGCCGGGTTTCGCCGCTTCGGGTTTGAAGCTCTTGCCTATCGGCCTCGCGAAGCACGAGCATTCGGCAACTTGCCAGACACGAACAAAAGCTATCGGCGATTGGCCAATACTCGGACTCTGTCCGCATTCACATATTGGGGAGCACCTTGCACAATCCGGGCAGAAGCGTAAAGTCTTGCGCGAGCAGAGTCAAATCGACCCATGCCGGCGCTTACTCATCCCTAGTCTCCAGCGCGACCCCACTACTCGGATTTCTCGTCAGCCGGAAGACCTCATCTTATCATCTCCCGACCCTGGCCGCTTGCGGCGGCCAAACGGTCTGCTTTTCGCCGCTCTCCCCAGGGGGGTGCACCCGTGCACTTTGACGGTACAAGGGGGTACCCCCGGTTAACATCTCGCGAGCCCGGCTACTTTCGGCGGCCAAACGGTCTGCTTTTCGCCGCTCTCCCCAGGGGGGTGCACCCGTGCACTTTGACGGTACAAGGGGTACCCCCGGTTAACATCTCCGACTCCCCTCGCGGTGGTCTACCGATTCTGCAGTTAACTTTGGGCGCCCGGTATGGAGGCCGGGCGTTACCTTTCGCCCCGTGAGGGGGGCGCGCAATCTTGACGATTCAAGATGCTGTATTGAAAAGTCAAGGCTTTTGCTTTGGAAACAAGGATGAATCATTGGAGTTCGTAGTTTGGTGAGTAAGGGGTGTCGTT
>JBAZRU010000855.1:0-2852 GCA_041662805.1 Candidatus Hydrogenedentales bacterium
AGGAAGGGGTTGCGCGGGAGGCGCGGGCGCGTCGCTTGCTTCGGGCGCAGGCGCGGGCGATTGCGCAGTCTCGACCGGGGGCGACGCTGCTTGGGGCGGCGGGGCCTCGGGTTTAGGGGCTTGTTCGGCGATTCGAAGTTCGTCCAATTCGCCTACCGTGTTTACCTGAGGCGCGATCCCTTCTCCTTGCTCGTTCGACATGTCGCGGGCCTTCGAGTCTTCCACGGCGATCAGATCGGTCTTGGGATCGACGGGGGCATCGGCTGGGGCCACGGTGTCGATCAATTGCATCGGGGGCGGTTCGGGCGGTGCGGGGGGCTGGGGGGCTTGTGTTGGCTCGGAGGCGGGGCGCAGGTCCACCATGAAGGGGAGCCCGCCGGGAACGGACGCGAGCACGCGGGGCGTTCGGGGCATGGCGAGCATGACCAGCGCCACAACGAGATGAATCGCGGCAGCCGCAATCAGGGAGCGCACCATGCGCTCGCGATAAGCCGGATAGCCGACAAACACGCGGGGCCAGTTGATGTAGCGCAGCGCCTTGCGGGGATTCCTCAATGACACTACCCAGCGAGCGATTCGCGTTATGTGATGGCGAGCGATCCTCATCTCGACGACTTCGGGTTTCTTCCTGCCTTCTATCCTCGGGGCAACGCCATGCGCGAGTGTGCGGTGTGGGTAGCCCCGACCCAAGATGGGAATTGTAGCAGAACGTAGCGAAGGGGGGAGAAAGGGCAGGACAGATGGACTGATTGTCTGGCGGGGGGTGAGATGGGGTGGGCGGCTGAGGTAGATTGGGTGTTGGCGAAGAGGCGCTTTGCGGCGAAAGCGCCCTGCCTTTTGGAAAGCGCCCTACCTCTTGGAAGGTACCGTACGTGGAGGGGATTATGAGCGAGGCCAGGTGTATCGCGGTGGTGCTGGTGATGGCCGCATCGTGCTTTTTTGGAGTAGCGGCGGCAGGGGATGATGCGACGAGATGGTCATGCGATGTCTTCGTGGGCGGGCAGGATGGGTACCACACGTATCGGATTCCCGTGATGGCCGTGACGAAAGCGGGCACGTTGCTTGCCTTCTGCGAGGGGAGGAAGACGAGCGCTTCGGATAGAGGCGACATTGATCTGTTGTTAAACCGCAGTCAGGACGGGGGCCGGAACTGGTCCCCGAGTGCGCTGGTTCATGAAGAAGGTGGCGAGGCGGAGATCACGATAGGGAATCCGTGTCCGGTCGTGGACCAACGCGATGGGAGCGTTTGGCTGGCGTTCACGCGAAACAACGAGCGGGCATTCGTGATGCGCAGCGCGGACGACGGGGTGAGTTGGAGCGCGCCCGCGGAAATCACGGAGGCGTTGAAGCAGTTTGCATTCCAGTGGACGCGGGTGGGCACGGGGCCGGTCAACGGGATTCAGATGCAGAGCGGGCGCTTGGTATTGCCGGTGTGGTTGAACGACAAGATCGGCGCAACATACCGGTCGGCGTGCGTGGTCAGCGACGATCATGGGGCGACGTGGCGCGCGGGCGGGCTTGTGCCGGATAGCGTGCCGAACTGCAACGAGTGCACGGTGGCGGAAACGGAGCCGGGCGTGCTGTGTATGAATCTGCGCAGCAAGAACGAAGCGAAGCGGCGGGCCGTGGCGTGGAGCAGGGACGGGGGTATGACGTGGACAGACCCCGTGTATGACCATGCGTTGATCGATCCCGTTTGCCAGGGAAGCATGTTGCAGGTGACGTACGAAGGAAAGCCGTGCCTTCTGTTTGCCAACGCATCGAGCACGAAGCGGGAACGCCTGACGGTGCGCGCGAGTATAGATGGGGGCAAGACCTGGACGGAAGGCGTTGTGTTGCGCGCAGGGCCGTCGGGCTATTCGTGTCTGGCAGATCTGTCGGAAGGGGGCGTCGCGTGCCTGTATGAGGCAGGAGAGGAAACGTACCGCGAGAAGATCGTGTTCGAGACGCTGGCTATGCGCGAGGTGGTGGAAGGGGACGGTCCGGCGGCTCTTGTGGAACCGGGCGTGGCGCTGACGTTCGACGACACGCACGTCGCGGAATGGGTGGCAGCGATACCGCTGTTTGAGCAGTATGGCGCGCACGCGACGTTCTTCGTGTCGAACTTCGACAAATTGACGGAGGAGCAGATCGCGGGGCTGCATCGGCTGAAGGACGCGGAACACGCAATTGGTTGCCACGGGTTGCGGCATCGCAAGGCGGCCGAGTACGCGCGCGAGTCGTCGGCCGAGCAGTATGTGGCGGACGAGGTCACACCCGCGGTGAACCTCATGGTGAACGCAGGACTGCGGCCGACGGCATTCGCGTATCCAAGCAGCAACAACGACGCGGCGACGGACCAGGCGCTGCTGCGGGTGTTTCGTCACCTGCGCAGCGGGGCATCGCTCGCGGAGGGACAACGGTTGGCCGATTGCGACGCTTTGTTCACACCGGTCGCCGCAGTGTCCGGGCGCGGATGCCTCAACGGCCGTAGTATCGATTCCGCGGGAGAGTCGGGCGCGGGGGACAAACTTGTGCAGATTCGGGAGGCCTTCGCGCGGGCCAAGGAGCGCGGCGAGGCCGTTGTGCTGTACGCGCACAAGATTGGGACAGAACCCGGACATCACATCACGCTGCAGGGGTTGGAGCAGGTGCTGAAGGACGCGCGCGAACTCGGGCTGAAATTCTATACGTTCGACGAGCTGCCGTAAGCGCGGGCGAATTTTAGAGCGCGTTTCTTGTGGATACGCCGTGCACGGGAAAATACACGAACCTCCGACGCGTGCTATACTTGGTATCGGCAGCCGGTCTACTAGCAAGAAACCACTCGTTAGCGGGAAGTCGAATTGTGCAAATGGGCGTCTCGTCGATTG
>JBAZRU010000856.1:0-2846 GCA_041662805.1 Candidatus Hydrogenedentales bacterium
GGATCTTGTCCTTGCGTTCTTGCCGGTACTGGCGAATCTTGTCGGCGAGTTCGGGACGGGCTACGGACAGGATGGCGACGGCGTACAGGGCCGCGTTGGCGGCGCCGGACGGGCCGATGGCGAAGGTCGCCACGGGAATGCCTTCCGGCATCTGCACGGTGGACAAGAGGGAATCGAGCCCTTGCAGCCGGCTGTCCATCGGGACACCCAGCACCGGCTTCAAGGTTTGCGAAGCGATGACGCCGCAGAGGTGCGCCGCGCCGCCTGCTCCGCCGATATAGGCTTGGCATCCGCGGGCTTCCGCAGACTTGATGAACTCGGCCAGTTCGTCGGGCGTGCGGTGCGCGGAAAGCACACGGCATTCGTGCGGGATTCCGAATTTGTGCAAGACATCCGACGCGGGTTTCATGGACTCCCAGTCGGACTTGCTTCCCATGATGACGGCAACCAACAGTTCAGGCTCGGCGCTCATAGACGATAGCTCCTTCGGTGATCGGGGATTCTGGTTTCAGGACGCAGCCGGGTCGGAAAGTTCATTCAACAGATCCGTCATGAGCTGGCCCATGCCGGGATCGCCGTTCGCCTCGTATGCGTTCACGAGATTGAGCAATACGCGGCGCATGATATCCACAGGGGCAGGGGCATCCACCAGGGCGCCTTCCACGGCCGGGCCGAGGCGGCTCTTGAGATGCCCCAATTCGTTGGCCGTAAGCAGGCGACCGCCGTTAAAGCAGTCGAAATACAGGTTGGCTCCGTTCATTATGCCACGTGCCAGGAAATGCCCGGGGATATTGCAGCCGTATATCGTCACGCCAACCCGCACCCCCACCAGCATAAAGATGCTCGCCAGGCTGATGGGAAGCCCCCGCTTTTCCTGGATAACGTGGAACAAGTTGCTGTTCAGCGGGTGGTAGTAATCTTCGGTATTGCCCTGCAACTGCTTCGCCACGAAGAGATAGCGGCTCAGGGAAATCGGGTCGCGGGGGCGCGCCGTCGACAGGAATTCTTTCGCCAATTCGTTCAACAGGTCGGAGAGACGCACCGGAGGCGCCCAGCCGTATTGGATGTGCCCGAGGATTTCGAAGGCCGCCTCGAGTTGGGCATACGGGGATGGCAAGGTCTGCCATTTGGCCCACGATTCCCGCCGCATCTCCATCGCGCGGTAATGGACCAAAACGTTTGACAAATGCCCCCGCTGCGCGGACGTGAGCTCAACGTCGCACGCGCGCAACTCGTCTTCGAGCGCCGGGCCGAATGCCAGCAACTCCCGAAGCACGTGCCCGCGCACGCCGGGCGATTCGTCGTCCAGCAATCGGACAAGGTGGGGTAATTGACTACGCTCTATCATGAACTTCGTGAGTCTTTCGCGGCCAGTTGACGGCGTGATCATCCATGATTTTCGCCCTTGTTTTCAATCTGGGGCGTCTACTCAACTAGTGTGAATCGCTGGGTTGGTGGATGCTGTGGATGCTGTGGATGCTGTGGACGTTGTGGACGCTGTGGACGTTGTGGACGTTGTGGACGCTGTGGACGTTGTGGACGTTGTGGACGGGTCCGGCTTGTCCACGGCGTCCACTCCGTCCACAATCAAAAAAGGCGCAAGCCTTGCGGCCTGCGCCTCAACGCAATTCGTTCTCTTCCTACAACACGCCGTACCGCGACCGGCTCATCATCTCGATGCCCGTGCGGTTGGTGGTGGGGGTGTAGCCCGGCAAGGGCTTGATGTGCGCGTGATACGCGTCGAGGAACCAGCTCGGCTGCGGATAGTAGTCGTCTTCCAATTCCGCCGGCGGGACGATCCAGTTTTCCGCGCCCACGATGACTGGCGGCGCGTCGAGGTAATCGAACGCGGCCTGCGTGATTTGCGACGCCACCGTGTGCAGGAAGCTGCCGCGCTCGCACGCGTCGCTGCCGAGGATGAGCTTGCCGGTCTTCTTCACGGACCGATAGAGAATCTCCAGGTCGAACGGCACCAGGCTCTGGCCGTCGATTAGCTCGACCGAGAGGCCGAATTCCTTTTCCATGCGTTGGGCCGCTTCATACGCGCGGTACAACGTCGCGCCGAACGTGAGGATGGTGAGGTCTTTGCCTTCCTTCAACACTTCCGGCACGCCAATCGGCAGCGTGTAGTACTCCGCGGGCACGCCTTGGGGATGGAAGATTTCCGTCGCGTCGTACAAGCGCTGGCTTTCGAAGAACACGACCGGATCGCTGCCGCGCAGCGCCGTCGCCATGAGCCCCTTCGCGCTGTACGGCGTGGCCGGGAACACCACCTTCAAACCGGGGATGTGCGCGCACAAGGCCGTCCAATCCTGCGAATGTTGCGCACCGTACTTGCTGCCCACGGATACGCGCAACACGACCGGCATCTTGACGTAGCCGCCCGACATCGCCTGCCACTTGGAAAGTTGGTTGAATACTTCGTCGCCAGCGCGGCCCATGAAGTCGCAGTACATCAACTCGACGACGGGGCGTCCGCCTTCCAGCGCCATGCCCACGGCGGTTCCGACAATCGCGCCTTCCGAAATCGACGAGTTGAACAACCGGTGATACGGCAGTGCTTCGGTCAACCCGCGGTACACGGCAAACGCGCCGCCCCAATCGCGGTTTTCTTCGCCGTAGGCCACCACGCGCGAATCGTTGTAGAAGTGGTGAATCAGCGCCTCGAAGACGCCGTCGCGGAAGCTGACCGCCTTGCCTTCCTTCAACGTCTCGCCTTTGGGGCCGATACCGCTGCGCGATTTCTTCGCGATCTGCTGCACGCGCGGATTGTCCGCAAGCGGCATCAGCACGTCGTCGGGCCGCGAAAGTCCCGGCAGTTCCTTCTCCAGGGTGTTCGAGAACAT
>JBAZRU010000857.1:0-2840 GCA_041662805.1 Candidatus Hydrogenedentales bacterium
ATCTTCCAGCCGTATGCGCCCATGGACACGGCGAGCCCTTGGTGTCCCGCAACGACTACGCCCACGGCGAGCACGGCGAACAGGGGACCGACAAAGAGCAGTCGTCTCAATGAGGCCATGCAATCCTCGGCATTGAGGTGAAGCCATTCCTCCATGGTGGCCGCGGCGACGAGCGCCAGAACGAAAGCGCCGGGTGCGAGGTAGTGCTCGGGATTGAGGAAGCGCAATACAGGGACTTCAACGAGGTACTGCGCGCACATGGCCAAGGCGAGCATCATGGTCGCCGCTGCCATGAGGGCCTCGATGCGGCGGCGTTGCCGCGTGCTGGCGAACCGGCGCAGCGAAAACCAGACCGGGAGCATGAGCACGGGGGCGATTCCCACGTGGAGCAAACCCGCCACACGTCGGGATTCCGCCTCGGCGAACGTCGCTGCCGTGGCTGTCCCGAAGCCGCTCGGGAGGAAGGCGCTGATCAAGTCGTGAAGCTGAGGGAAATAGGATGCGGGTGCGCGACCTCCCTTCGCGGATTCGCCCAGGAACTCGATGAAAGGAAGTATCTGGATAGCCGCAAGACCCACCGCCAACGTAAGGCTGATGGCGAATACGGTGACGGGCGAAAACCAATCGCGCACGGGGCGCAAGTCCATGGTGAAACGCAATGCAAGATACACCACGCTGAACAGGAGCACCGCAGCAAGGGTTTCAGGGTCGCCGCCCAGCAGCATGAGGGCAAAAGCGAGCGCGCCGCGCGACCATACGCGGGGGTGGTTAAGGGCCAAACGTTCGCAGAACAGGATGACCAATGGGAGCCACGGAATGACGTCCGAAATTGGATACGCACACCATAGCGCGAGGTGGCCGCTCATCTGAAACGAAAGCGCTACGAACAGAGCAATGGGCCTGGCGAAGCCAAGGCGTCTCGCGGCGTAAAACGCGCAGAACCCAGCCACGAGCAGTTTCGCCAGTACGGAAATCTGAAGGGCAACCAGAATGTCTAGGAAATAGAACGGAAGCGAGAAGGGGGAGAGGCAACGCGTGCGCCACAGGGCCATGAACGGCAAGCCGCAGCTCTCCAACGGGTTCCACAGCAAATCCTTGTAGCCAGTCGCGGATTCCATGTGGGCGTACCACGGGTAGATCCGCTGCGCCATCAGGTTCATGTGCGCGTCGTCGATTGGCATGGCCACCGACGGCCGGGCCTCTTCCCACGGCGCAAAAGACAAGACGCTGTCGACCCCGATGGGCGCTTCGCCCCGGGTCAGAGCCGGCCAGAGCAGGAGCAGAGGGACGACCACGAGTATGACGATGCACACCGCGTTGTCGATGAACCTCCGCAGGCGATGCGACCCCCCCTGCCCGTCTTGGAACAGTACCACCTAGGCGCTCCTCGACGGCGGCGTGTGAATGCCAGCGCCATAGTAGTCTTCCGCCGCCTCCATCACGGTTTCCGCCAAAGTCGGATGCGTGTGGATGGTGTGGGCGATATCCTCGACGGTGGCTTCGAGCCGGATGGCCAAAGCGGCGGCAGCAATCAACTCCCCGGCTTCCGGTCCCATGATGTGCACGCCAATGACTTGGTCCGTTTTCGCGTTTCCGATGATCTTTACCATCCCGTCCGTTTCGCCCATGGTGTGCGCGCGCCCGCTGGCCATCATGTTGAAGCGGCCAACCTTGGTCTCTATCCCCGCGGCCTTGGCTTTGGTTTCCGTAAGTCCCACGCTGGCCACTTCCGGCGACGTAAACGTGCAGGCAGGAACGACCCGGTAGTCCATGGTCTTGCTGGCACCCATGGCGTTGGCCGCCGCGACGAGTCCCTCGGCACTGGCGCCGTGGGCGAGCATGGTCTTGCCGACCACGTCGCCAATGGCGTAGATGCTGGGGACGGTCGTTTCCATGCGCTCGTTGACATTGATCTTGCCGCGCTGCCCCAACTCGACCCCGAGTCCGGGCGTCTCCGAGACGACCTCGGAATGGTAGCGGCGGCCGATACCGACAAGCACAAGGTCCGCATCGACAGCTCCTGCCTTGGCCCCATCGAACTCGACATGGACGCCCTTCTTCCCGACATCCAGCTTCTTTACAGTGGTCTCGGTTCGGACGTCGATCTTGCGTTTCTTGAACAAGTCGCCCATGCGCTGGGAGATTTCCTCGTCGTCGTTGGGAAGCACGCGCGGCAGCATTTCAACGAGGGTGACGTTGACGCCGAAGGCGTTCCACATCGAGGCGAACTCCGCGCCAATGGCACCCGCACCCACGATGACGGCGGACTTGGGCAGCTCTTCCAGGTCGAGGGCTTCCGTGCTGGTGATGACCCGCTTGCCGTCGGTTTCCAGCCCGGGCAACTGCGCGGGCGAACTGCCTGTCGCGATGATGATGGCGTTAGCTTCGATCTGCTCGTCTCCCACAAGGATGCTGTGCGGCCCGGTGACCTTGGCGTTGCCCTGTACGAGTTGGATGCCGTTGGCCTTGAAAAGGTTACGGATACCCGCTTTATTGGATTTCACCACTTCGTTCTTGCGCTTCACGAGGGCCTTGAGGTTGACGCCAAGGCCAGACACGTCAAGCCCGAAGCGGTCGGCGTGCTGGAGCTTATGGTAGAGGTGGGCGGTATGGATCAGGGTCTTGGTGGGGATGCAGCCCCAGTTCAGGCAGACGCCGCCGAGTTCTTCGCGCTCGATAGCGACGACTCTTCCGCCAAGCTGCGCGGCGCGGATGGCCGCCACGTACCCGCCAGGACCCGCTCCAATGACAGCAACATCGCAATGTACCACGACTGAATTCCTCTTCGAATGTGCGCGCTAACGCGCGAAGAAAACACGTGTATATGTCAATTCGTAAAA
>JBAZRU010000858.1:0-2838 GCA_041662805.1 Candidatus Hydrogenedentales bacterium
CACGCGAGCCGTCCGCCCGTGAAATCCGCCCCTTTTCCTAGAGAACGGTTGTCCCGGTAGCCCACCCAAACCACGCACGTGAATTGGGGGGTGAACCCGCAGAACCACACGTCACGGCTGTCGTTTGTGGTTCCAGTCTTGCCTGCGTGGGGACGCTTGAGCGCGCTAGAACGGGCACCGGTTCCCCAGGGGGCGTCGCATACGGACCGGAGCAACGAGGTGACGACGCAGGCGACGTCGGCCTTGAATCGCACTTCCCTCTTGACGGTTGCTTTCCATTCGGTAAGGCCGTCACGGTCCCGGATTTCGGCAATGAAAATGGGGGGCGAGTACACGCCGCCTTTGGCGATCGTCGAATAGGCAACGGCTTGATCGAGCACCGTGACCATGTGGGTTCCGAGGCCAATCGTCAACCCGACTGCGTCGTCGATGGGGATGGTGAAACCGGCGTCCTCGATAGTCGTCCGTACGGCAGGCATGCCCAGCTCTTCGACGAGCCGGACGGATACGACGTTGATGGATTTCTCCAAGGCGTATCGCAACGTCACGGGCCCCAGGTAGTCTCCGGAGAAATTCTTGGGGCTCCACTTGTTTCCGGCGCCGTCGAACCGCTCGAATGGGCTGTCCATTTTGATGGACGCGGCGGTGAGACCCGATTTGCGGCCGTCGTCGAGTGCGGCCAGCCAGACGAAAGGCTTGACGCTCGATCCCGGTTGGCGCTGGGCCTGCGTCGCCGTGTTGAACTTCTCCTTGTTGAAATCGCGACCGCCTACGAGGGCGCGGACAAAGCCCGAATACTGGGGGCGGTTGTCGAGACAGATCAGGGCGCCGGTGACGGGAACAAACTCGTTCTCCCGATTCTGCTTCTTCAAGGAGGCCAGCCGGCGCTCGTCGAAGTCGTCCAGGACCTTGAAGAGCGTTTCCTCCGCGGCGCGTTGTAGGTTCATGTCAATCGTGGTGATGATTTCCAGTCCTTGCTCAAGCAAGGCGTCTTTGTTGACCAGTCCCTCGTTGTAGGAGCGTTGTCGCGTTTCCTCGACGAAGTATGCCGCCTTGAATTGATTGGGACGCCAGACTCCCCGATCGGATTCGCCTGAGGCGGCTGTGTCGCGCTGCTCCTGCATGATGGTGTAGTCGACGACGTTCGTCGCGATAGCCTCGTCGTACTCCGCTTGTGTTATGAAGCGGTTCTCAAGCATTTGACCCAAGACGACTTGTCGTCTGGCTGTTGCGCGTTCGGGAAACCGATCGGGACGGTTCTTGTTTGGAGTCAGCACCACGCCCGCCAACGTCGCGCTCTCGGCGATGGTAAGGTCGCGGCAACTCTTTCCGAAGTAGAATTGCGAGGCGGCCTCCACACCGTAGACGCCTCCGCCGAGGAAGAGCTGATTGAGATAGAGTTCGAGAATCTCGTCTTTGGTGAATTCGCGCTCGACCTGCAATGCGACAACGGCTTCCCGGAGTTTGCGTGTCATGGTGCGTTCCATGCCCACGGTGGTGGCCTCTTCGACGTTGCGCACGAGCTGCTGCGTGATCGTGCTGCCTCCGCGAATTTTGCGGGTGCGTAAGATGAACAAGAATGCGTTGGCTATGGCGTCGGGCCGCACGCCCTTGTGCTCAAAGAAGATGTCGTCTTCGGTGGCGATGAAGGCCTTTTGAAGGTGGAGCGGCATCTCGTTGAGGTTGACGAGTTGGCGATTTTCGATATTGTATTCCCCCAGCAATTCGTCGTCGGAGGAGTAGATGCGGCTTCCCACTTTGGGGCGGTACGTGTCCAAGGCGGTAATCTTGGTTTCAGCGTCTTCGAGTAGGAGCACAAATGCGCCTAGGCACGCCCCCCAGACGGCGGCGACAACCATCATGATGCAGAAAAATATGAGGCCACAGCCCGGACGTGTTCGCCGGCGCGGCCTGGATTCGGAAGATGTTTCAGCCATAGTCGGATCGTATCATCTGTTCGTTGGAGGGCACAAAAGACTGTATCCCGCGACCGGCCCCGAGAGTTCCATCTGGCGCCGGTAAATTCACGAATTCACGCTATTTTTCCGGGGAGAACGCAGCCAGAACCAGCACAACACGGTTTGAATCGCCGTTGCCCCCGCCATGTCGGCCACCATATCCGCGAAATCGAACATGCGGTTGGGGACGTAGATCTGGTGCACTTCGTCCGTAAACCCATAGAAGAACGCAAACAGTATCGGCACAAAGCACTGCGACCAAGCCGACACTGGCTTTGGAGAACGGCGCATCCCCACGGACACGCACGCCGCCAGTCCCGCATAGAGGGTCATGTGAATTAGTTTATCGGCCCCGTTGAAGGGAAGCGTGATAGTCCCCAAATTCTGACTGGCGGAGAGTGCCCAGATCAGCGCACAGTAAGCGGCGGTCATCACGTAGTAAATCAGAGGCATCTATACACCATTGGACCTTCAGGCTTCACAAATTGGGGAGCAGACCGGCGTTGCTCCATGTCCCCGATTTCCATGAGAGCTTCTCTCAAGGCCGGAATCGGCGAAGTATGCCGCTTGCGCTCGCGCGGCGCAACACGCTTACATGAAGCGGCCAAGGACATATACCGCGAGAATCAGCCCGCCCAGCACGATTCGGTAGTATCCGAAGATACGGAAATCGTGGCGTCGTATGTAGTTCATGAGAAATGCGACCGCCGCGTAGGCCGTCACGAAGGACGTTGCACACCCGATGCCGAGCACCACCCACTCTTGGGGGGTGAAAGACAGCCCTCTCTTCAGCACGGTGATGGCAGTTGCGCCCAGCATTGTGGGGATGGCGAGAAAGAAGGAGAACTCCGCCGCCGCAGGACGGCTCGCGCCCAGTAGC
>JBAZRU010000859.1:0-2837 GCA_041662805.1 Candidatus Hydrogenedentales bacterium
AACAAATCCCTTCATGTTGCCGGTACCTTGGCTCCCCACTCCCAAACATCCCATGACGATGCGCTCGCTGGGCGCGATCTTCCCATCCCGTCCAAGCGCCGATGCCGGCACGATGTAGGGCATCCCCGCCACGCCAACGGCTGCGAATGCGCTGCGCTTGAGAAAATCTCTGCGGTTCACGCCGGCTCCCTTCCGGGAATTGCTGGACACGTCTTTTTCATTCATAACCCATTCCCCTCTTTTTGGCTGGCGCCGGCCACCGCGTGGGATGCTGGCGCGAACTTGCGATTATGGGACAACAGCGCGGGATATTGCACGCAAATAAATACCGGAGGAAATCTGGGTCTGTCCCAAGCGAGCGTAGCGAGACGGGACTGTCCCCAATTTCTATTTCGCGGCGGCGACGCGCTCCTGCTCGGGATACAGCGAGTGATAGGCCGCGTAATTGCCAAGGACTTTCTTCACGTAGTCCTTGGTTTCCGAAAACGGGATGAAATCGATAAACGCTTCCATATCCGTGGAGGGATGGCTCTTTCGCCACTTGGACACATTGCCCGGTCCGGCATTGTACGAGGCCAGCGCGAACACCAAATTGCCGTCGTTGCGGTCGATCATGCGCATCAAATAATACGCGCCCAAACGCAACGAATTCGCGGGGTGGCTCAGATTGTCGGCATGTTCGTTTTGAACCCCCGGCTCGACCTTCATCAGCCAATCCGCCGTACCCGGCATCAACTGCATGACCCCCGTCGCGCCCGACCGCGATACCACCCGCGGCTGAAACACGCTCTCCTGACGGCCAATCGCCAACAAGAGGTAGGGATCGACGCCGGTTTCCGTGGCCACCTCGCACACTTGACTCCAGTAGGCGCGCGGATACTGCACGCGCAACCGCTCCGGCGTGGGCACGCCGTTCGCTATCCCCAGCTTTCCGCGCTCGGCGATTTGATTGGCCGTGGCCGCAAGACCCGCTTCCGACAGCGCCAAACACACAGCCATCTGACCGCCGGACTGCTCGGGCTTCGCCAGAAGCGACAGCGCTTCCCACTCCGCCTCCTCGAAGCCGTGGTCGGCGAAGAAGAATAATCGCTCGCTCCACGGTTCCTCCCGGAACGTCTTGTTCGCGTCGGGCGACGCCTTGATCGGCAACTCAATTGGCCGCACAAAGGCCTCCAGACCATGCAACGTAGACCCGCCAGCGCCGGGATTGTCCCGAAGCTCGTACAGCTTTTCCATGGCGCGGTGCGCATAGTAGTCGCCGATACCGCGCAGCGTGGCCTTCACGTAGTCGGCCTTCGCCGCCTTCACATTCTTCAGCTTCTCATGCATGAGGCCGCTGTCGTAACATGCCGCCGACGCAAGCGGGCTGCGAGGATAGTGCTCCAAGAGACGCGCGCACATCTCGCCCGCTTTCTTGAACTCGTTCTTTCGGCGGTAACCTTCCGCAGCCTCGATCAGCGCGTCGTCCGCGCGTTCCTGCTTCGGACACGTCTTCGCCAAGCGAAGATACTCTACGATGGCCTCGTCGGTCTTTTCCTCTTCGGCGTACCGCCCAGCCAGCCACCAAAGCGCCTCGCTCGTCTCTTCCGTACGCGGAAAATCCCTCACGAGCTGGTCGAATGCCTGCAACGCGGCCTCGGTCTCTTTTGCTCGATAAAGACTGCGCGCCACGTGTGCCGCCGCAAGCCGCCCCCATGTGGTGTTGCCGCTTGCAGCCGCCACCTCGCGAAGCCCGGCGCGCCCCGGCTCGGTATCGCCCGCCGCGAGCATGACACGCCCCTTGAGGTAGGCATACTGTGCCGCCCGCTCGGGATCGGCATCGCCCATCATCGGAGCAAGCGTCAGCACGACGGCCCCTGCCTGCCCGAATTCCCCCGCGGTCACCATGGCCGTAGCCGCTTCCAGGCGATGTTGAACATCGGGCGAAGCCGCCAGCTTCTGGGCAAGCTCCAGCCGCGTCCTCGGATTGCGCGCCTCGGCCAGCATCTGCGCATAGAGGTTGAAACCCATCTGCTTTGAGTCGTCCGAGGCGGCCAGGCAATCGGCAAGCATGAGCCGATACTGGTCGACCCAGCGCGAGGGAACCTGCGACCAGGCAATATCCCAGATCAGCTTGGCCGCGTCCGCCGGTCGACCCGCCGCTTGCAGAAGCTTGGCAAGTTCCGCCTTGGCCATCTTTGTGGCAGGGTCATCGCCGGCGGCATCGGCGAAGGGCTGCAATTCGGCCATCGCGCCGGCGGTGTCGTTCGCTTTGCCGCGCAGCGCCGCTTTCCGCACGCGCGCGAAAGCATTCAGCGGGCCGTCCACCTTCGCGCATTCTTCGTATGCCTTGAAGGCATCGCCGTAGCGCGTCTGGTTCTCCGCCGTGCGCGCGGCAACGTAGCTTTCCGCTCCGGGCAGCGTGGATAGCAGTAGAGTTCCTACTAAAATAAAAGGCGACACGTCGCAATACGTCCTTTTTCAAAAACCCGTGAACAGCGCCGTGGGCCGATTCATGCTACACACAGCGGGCCGGGGCTAAGGCTAGGGCACCCGCACGGGTTTGCCGGCGGCCGCGGATTTCCACGCCGCTTCGGTCACTTCGATGGTTCGCAACCCGCATTCCGGCGGCGTCTGCGGGACGTCCTTTCCCAGAATACAGTCGATGAAATTCGAGTCCGGATTCTTCGCATACTTCGGCAGCTTCACCTTGACCGGCTTGCCCATCGCATCTTGCTGGATAAGCCCAACGCCTTGCCGAAGATAGAAAGCGCCCTTGCTGCCGACAATCGTGTGGTCCTCATACCAACCGGGCGCGTTTCCGATCACCGACATACTGCCAGATCGGAAGCACACGT